>CAYFQV010000058.1:6701-17821 GCA_964345195.1 uncultured Spirochaetaceae bacterium | reverse complement strand
GGCTTGTGCCACACGGCGCACGGCGCAGCCTGCATGCAGGTTGGACGTCGACAACGACGTATCCGACATCGACCAATTCATGAAGACCTGAGGTGGAAGAACATGGTCCCGACAGCAGCTTTTGGAAGCACAGGACATAACAGCAGTCGAATCCTCTTCGGCGGGGCATCCTTATCCAAGCGGAATCAAGAGGACAGCGACCGAACGATGGAGCTGCTCCTGGAGAAGGGTGTCAATCACCTGGATACCGCCGCGGACTACGGTGACTCGGAACTTCGACTCGGACCGTGGATGAAGACGCACAGAGACGCATTCTTCCTGGCCACCAAGACCCAAGGCCGAAGCTACGAGGCGGCGAAGGAGAGCCTGTACCGCTCACTGGATCGGCTTCAGACCGATCACGTAGACCTGTTTCAAATGCATATCCTCGTCGACGAGCAGGAGTGGCAAACCGCCTTTGGGCCCGCCGGCGCCATGGAGTTCTTCCGAGACGCCCAGGCGGAGGGCACTGCGCGCTTCCTCGGAGTGACCGGACATGGTTTGTCCGTAACCCGCATGCACATGAGAAGTCTCGAACAGCACAACTTTGACTCCGTACTCCTGCCGTGGAACTACACCATGGCGCAGAACCCCAGCTACCGCGGGGAGTTCTTGCAACTGCGTGAGTACTGCCGGGAGCGGGGAATCGCCATGCAAACCATCAAGTCCGTAGCGAAGGGGCCGCTCGGCGACCGGGAGCGCCCTCGGGATGTCTGGTACGATCCCTTAGAAGACCAAGACGCAATCGACACCGCTATCTGGTGGGTCATGGGGCATCCGGAATTGTTTCTCAACTCCGTTGGGGACATTGACCTGCTACCGCGTGTCCTGAGCGCCGCGGAACGCTTCCCCGGCGAGTCCCCGGACGAAGAGACCATGCGCCGGATGGTCGCCCGAACCCAGCAGGAGCCGCTGTTCACCTGAGCGGCGCCCGGGGCCGTCCAGGCCCGTACGCAAACGGACACATAAAGCTTGGTTCACGAAGACTGATTGATTTACGCTTTTCGCCCGGCACCGCGTTTCGTATGTTTCAGCACATGATGACACACACCGAACACACAAGGCATGGTTTTCCCGGATTTCGACGAACCCGAGCTCAGCGCTTGGTCGCTCGTGCTTTCATAATGGTTCTCGCTGGTGCCGCGCTCCTCGTTGCGCCCACGGCGCCCGCTGTCGCTCAGAACGCTGAGGACGACAGCAGCGTTGCCGCTCAATCCGGCGGTCTCTCGGGCTGGATCGCGGAGAACAACGTCCATCGCATTGCCGGGTATACGAGCCTCGGGCTCATGGCGGGAACCGCGACTGCGGGGATCCTCGCCGGGGCCGACGTCGAGGCGGCTCGTGCCGTCCACCCGTATCTCGGCCTTGCCACCGCCGCATCAGCGGCAAGCTCCTCGGCGCTCGGTACTCTTGCCTACAACGACCGCCTCGGAATCGTGTGGCCCCACGCCGCCCTGAACGGACTCGCCGTGACCGGACTGTTGCTGAACACCTTCGGGGTCTTCGAGTACGGCGGCGTTGCGCACCGGACCACCGGCATTCTATCAGCTGCGTCGATGGCCGGAGCCTATTTGTCTATTGTCTTGATCCTCCGGTGAACCGAAAGAGGCGGAACTCCAGCCTCTTCGTCCGGCGGGCGCGAGCTGTGTTCCGCCGGCGTGAGGCTGCTCGCGCAGGCGAGACTATGCCCGGACACCCTCGTGAAGATACCGTCCGAGCTGCAGAATGACTTGATAGTAGTCGTGGATGTTCCTGCTGTAGATGACCTCTATACCGGTATAGTGAGAGACGCCGAGAAGCGCATTGGCAATGATGCGTTTGCCGGGCAGGGTGTTTTGCCGAGTCTGTGACAGATCGCGAAGATATCCCCGCTCAAAACCGTTGTAGTATTCGTCGACCTCTCTCGATACCACGAACTCCGCTTCGCGGACGATCGAGTAGTACTCCGGATGCCCGCTGAAATGCTTGAGGAAAAGAAACAGGCCGCGAAGCTCGGTCTCCAGGCGGTTCAAGGCAGGATCGAGGTTGATTGTAATGAAGCGCCGCGTGCGTCGGCCGATCAAGGCAACAATGTGGGAGAGGAACTCCTCCTTGGTCTTGAAATAGAGGTAGAAGGTTCCGACGGAAAAGCCGGCGTTCCGCGCAACTTCATAGACATTTACGTTGTAGTACCCACGTTGACCGAAGAGCTTGATTCCGGAGTCTATCAATCGATTGCTGGAGCTGTCCTCCGCCGGATCCAAGGCCTGGATCTCGGTAGGAAAGAGCTTGTCCGGCTGTTGCAACGGCCGGGTGAAAATGCCGTTATACACCGCATCATTGATAATCGACAGATCAAGCTCCATGTCACTGTGGAGGGAACGGATCGTCGCAAAGCGGACGCCGCCGGCAACGTAGATATACTCGGCCTCGTTGACCTCTCGGTCGTAGACGCGGGCGGCCGCCTCAACGTAAATGTCGCGCAGATGCCGCTCATACTCCGGGAAGCGGTACTGCCCCTCCCGAAATACGCTTACGTGCTTCCAGTCCTCGCGAATGGATGTTGCGGCTGCAGTAAGGAAGGACTCGAGCCGCGCCTCGACGGTCCCACCGGTGACCGCTTCGAGGCGTCTTCGAAGCATGACGAGGTACTCGTCCAGAAGCTCCCGAAAAATCTCTTCTTTGTTTTGATAGTAGTGGTAGAAGATCCCGTTCGAGACGCCTGCGCCCCGACAGATCTCCGCTACCGATACCGTTTCGTACCAGCAGTCGGAGAATAAATCGAGGCTCCTTGCCTTGAGGCGGTCTCTGGTGTTCGTGCTCCGTTGCTGCACAAGCCCATCCTTTCAGGGCCTATTCTATAGACCGAGGTACGATTTCACCAGATGGGGGTCGTTCTTTAGCTTCTCGGCTTCATCCTGCATGACAACGGACCCGTTTTCCAAAACGTAGCCGCGATCGGCAATCCGAAGACTGGCTTTCACGTTCTGCTCCGTGACCAGGACGGAGACCTCTTCACGCATCTGGGCCAGGCGATCGAAGAGCTCGGTGACCAGCGAGGGTTGGAGCCCCAAGCTCGGCTCGTCCAGGACGAGCATCTTCGGATTTGACATGAGAGCCCGGCCCACGGCGAGCATGCGCTGCTGACCGCCGCTCAAGGTACCGGCGAGCTGTTTCGCCCGTTCCTTCAGGATCGGAAACAGCGCAAAGACGCGCTCCTTCTGCTCATCCATTCCCTCCACCGCGCGAGGGTTATACGCCGCTCCGGAGGCGAGGTTGTCCGCCACGGACATGAGCGGGAAGAGCTCACGTTCCTGCGGAACCAGCGCAACACCGCTACGCGATATCTCGTGGGTTTTTTTGCCGACCAAGCTCTCGCCCTCGAACACAATGCTCCCGCTTGCCGGCTTCATGAGCCCCATGATTGCGTTGATCAGCGTGGTCTTCCCCGCTCCGTTGGGACCGAGCAGTGCGACGGTCTCGTTTCCGACCTCCAGAGAAACGTCCCGGAGGACGTGCAGCTTCCCGTAGTAGCAGTTCAGATTCTCTATCTTGAGCATCTATGCCTCCACTCCCAGGTACGCCTGGACAACCTTCGGGTCCTGAGAGACCTCTTCATATGGGCCCGAGGCGATAATCTCACCATTCTCCAGCACAACGACGTGAGAGGTAATCTCTTTAATGACATTCATGACGTGCTCGACGACCCCGACGGCGAGATTGCGCTCAGTCGCCACGGACCGAACCGTACTGATCATGTCCCGGGTCTCGTCGCCATTCAAGCCCGCCATGATCTCGTCCAGAAAGAGCACTCGGGGATTGGTTCCCAGGGCATGGGCAAGCTCCATCTTCTTGACCTCGAGAATGGTGAGCTGCGAGACGGGACGGTCGATCCGTTCCAGCCCGACCAGCTCGCAAAGCTCCTCGGCCATGTGCCGGGCCTGGCGGACCGTCGCGTTCTGCGTGAAGATGCAGCCGGTCATGACGTTCTCCCGGAGGTTGAGATCCTCGAGAGGATGAATCAGCTGGTAGGTTCGAGCGATACCCTTCTTGCTGCGCAGGTACGACGGGGTGTTTGTAATGTCCTCTCCGTCGAAGGAAATCGTTCCGGAAGTCGGCAGATGGATACCCGTGACCAGGTTGATAAATGTCGTCTTTCCGGCGCCGTTGGGTCCGATAATGCCGATGATCGTACCCTGCTCCATTTCGAAGCTCAGGTCGTTCACCGCCACCAGACCGCCGAAGCGCTTGGTAACATTCGTGGCTACGAGCTTGCTCATTGAACCGCTCCTTTCTCCGCCCGCGCTGCAAGGCGAGACTTAATAAGCCCAACGATTCCCTGGGGCATGAACACGATCACAAGCACGATTATGATGCCGTAGACGATCAGGTGTCCGTAGGGGATGAAGAGCTTGAGATACTCACCGACAAAGCCGAGGAGCAGCGCTCCGACGATCGGGCCGGCGGTGCCGTAGATACCACCGAGAAGCCCCATGGCAATCGGCAGCAACGTGAAGTCCACGCTGAACGTGTTCCCCGGCGTGACGAAGCCGAAACTGTGGGAGTAGGCGGCGCCTATTATTCCCTGAATCCCCGCGCTGATCGCGAATGCGAAGACCAGATACTTGTAGATATTCACTCCGCTGGTCCGGGCTACCGTCTCGTTGTTTCTGATCGATGTCAACGCGAAGTGCCACTTGGTCCGTTGGAAGACCTCGGAAACGGCGATTGTCAAGACGGCGAGCACCAGCAGCAGGAGATAGATCGCCGCGGAATCACCCTCGAAGATTGCCGAGGGCAGGAACTCACCCTGGGAGCCGCCGGTCACGGCCGTCCAGTTGCGCGCAATCACTCGGAAGATTTCAGCCAGCGCGAGGGTAACAATGGCGAAGTACAGACCCCGGAGACGAAGTACCGCCAGTCCGACGAGCGCCGCCACGGCAAAGGACATGACACCGCCGAGGGCAAGGGCGAGGATACGTGGCACGCCGAGATGCAGGAAGGTCATGGCCCCGGTGTAGGCGCCTAAACCGAAAAAGCCGGCAATACCGAGAGAGAGCTGTCCGCTACGCAAAAGCATGTCCCAACTCACCGAAAGGGCCATATACATGAGTACGGTCGTCGCCACCGATTGCAGGTAGGGACCGGTGTACAGCGGAAAGAGCGCCGCCAGCGCGAGCAGCACGACGATAATGATTATGCTTTGTGTTTTCATCGATTCGTCCCTCGAAATGATCGGATCATGATTACGATGACGATCAAGGCAAAAAAGACGATTTCAGCCCAGCCGCCGTAACCCGGGAAGGAGCTGATGAACGCCTCCGCCAGCCCGAGGGCGAGAGCCGAATAGGCCACACCGCTGAGATTACCCAGGCCGGCCATGGCAACGATCGCCAAGGAACGCATGGTAAAGGGTGCGCCGACGGCGGGGAAAAGCGAGTGACGAACCGCGAAGAGCGTCGCGATAATGCCCAGGATTCCGACCGCCAGAGAAAAAACCATCAGGTAGGTTCGCCCCACGTTGATCCCGACAATGGCCGCTCCCTTCGGATTCTGCCCCACCGCAAGGGCCGCTTTACCCAGCTTTGTCCGGCGCAGAAAGAGCAGCAGTCCCACGACAATGACCACCGCCGCAATGACGTAGGTAAAATCAAACGTGCCAAAGGTTAGGTCGCCGACTGTGGCCGAAGCCGACGCATACTCGGCGGACACCTTTCGCGGTTGTGTCGTCGCGATCAGATTGATTGTCTGAGATGCAATGATTGCCAGCCCGAACGTAAGAATGACCTGGTTGAGCTCCGGTGCGTCGAGGACGTGCTGGATGGTCGCCTTGTAGGCGAGCATGCCGAGAACGAACAGCAGCAACGCCGCTGGAATCATGGCGAGAAGGGGATCGACTCCCAAACTGGTGCTGAACCAGTACGTGAAGTAGGCGCCGAGCATCATAAACTCACCGTGCGCCAGATTGACAATGCCGACGATGCCGAGAATCAGGGCCATCGGCAGAGCAATGGCTGCGTAGAGGCCGGCTCGCTGGACACCGTAGATCAGAACGGTGGGCTTCCAGACCAACAGAAGTATGACTACTGCAGCGGCCGCGGCAACAATGCCGATAAGCATGCGCCTCGTTATTGCCATAGATTGTGCTCCTTCAAAAAAAGGACCGGGCCGGCCGGAGCCGACCCGGTCAGGGAAATGCTTCTGCTGTGGGTGCCACCCGTTACCGTCGGCGGCCCGCCCACATTGTCGCGCTCATCATCTTAGCGCTCATCCCAATCGGGGAGGGGATAGGCCAAGTCCGCCGTTGCGAACTCAAGCGGCCAGATAACTTCCTGTCGGCCGTCCTGCCACTGCAGGATCTTCTGACCGCGGATGCCCTGGTGCTGGATGATGTTGGAGGGGCTGAAGCTGATATTCTCACCAAGGGGAGACTCGTAGTTTGTCTCCTCCAACGCCGCGATCAAGGCTTCTTTCTCGAGGGTACCTGCCCGCTCAATGCCTTCGGCGAGAACATAGATGGCCGAATAGGACAGCGGTGCGAAGTAGGTTGCCGGCTCGTTGTCGTAGCGCTCGAGATAGCCCTCGTAGAACTGTTGGCTAACGCCGGTGACCTCGTTGAGGGACGGAGCCCACATGCCGTAGAGCGTGACGTTCTCGGCAAGGTTGGAGTTGCCGAAGTCGGCGGGCCAACCGGGAGGCGCTCCAATAAACAGCGGAGGATCGAAGCCGATCGACTTCGCCTGCTCCATGATCGGCAGTGCGTCGGCATCATAACCGGCCCAGATGAACACATCCGGATCGTAGTCCCGGGCGATCTCGAGCATGGCGCTGTAGTCGCCGCCTCCGGTCGCCGCGCTGGTGAAGGACTCCCCTTCGATCTCACCGAGATCGCCGTAGAGCGCTTGGGAAGCCTCGAAAGAGCTGGTGCCGAAGGGACCGTCCTCGTAGGCAATGAACCAGCGATCGGTGCTTACCTCGGAATACTCCTCGGCAATGTCGTTCCAGCCTTCAACGTAGCTCGCGCCCTGGGTGTAGTCCCATGGGTGCAGGTGGAAGTACCAGTCCGCATCCGAACCGACCGCCTCTTCCGCGCGGGAGGAAGCTGCACCGGTCCACATGGTGACCTTCTCGTACTTCTTCAGGGTCGGAATCTGCCCCAGGTGTACCCCGCTTGACATGCCGCCGACGAAAATGTCGACGTCCTCGACGGTTGCGAGACGCTCGAGGGCGGAAGCGCCCTTCTCCGGCTTAAGCTCGCTGTCGATGACAATTAGCTCGAGGGGGCGACCCAGAACACCGCCGTTCGCGTTGATCTCTTCAACAGCCTGCTGTGCGGCTTTGCTGCCCTGGTTACCCGTGATGTCGCCGAGGGGCCAGACACCACCGAGCTTGATGGGCCCTTCTCCTTCTTCCTGCGCACCCTCGGCAAAGACGGGTGCGAGAGCGAGAACGAAGAGAGCCGCCACAAGTGCGACTAACCTTATCTTCATGTGACCTCCTTCACAGCGGCAGGCCCTACCTGCCGCGTTCGTGATCTGATAAACATCGCCGGTTCGGCCGCAGCCGGATCGACGTTGACCGCATACTTCGCCTATTCTCATCTAACTCTTTATCATTTAACGATGGTCTCTCACTGCACTCCGGCGAACTTCCGGGTAATTGCAATAAACTCCTCGGGGCGCTCCACCATGACGGCGTGGCCAATGCCCTCAACTACTTGCAACCTCGCGGTGGGAAATTGGGAAGCCGTCTTCTTGGCGCTGTCGACCGTAATGAGGGGATCCTTGTCGCCCACGACTACGAGCACCGTACCGTCGTGCCGGCCGGCGGCGGCAACGTAGTCGAAGTCCGTCAGGGCCTTGGCGTGACCCACGTAGGCATCCGGGTTCATCTGCATGCCTCTATCCACGAGCCGTTCGAACTGGTCGGGATCGGGGACTTCCGGCATGAGCGCGCCGAGGGCCTGCTTCATGAGGTCCCGGTTCTCCTTATACTGTTCGATCACCGGATAATGAGCTTCCGGAGTCGCGAGACCATCCGCCGGCGCGGAGTCAACAAGCATCATGGCGCGTACCCATCCGGGGTTGCGTAACACCGCGGACATGGCAACGGCGCCGCCGAGTGAATGTCCCACGACGTAGGGTTTCTCGAGCCCCACGGCATCCGCGAAGGCCTTCGCATAGTCGGCGTAAACATCTATATCGGTCTCGTTGATCTGCTCGGAGCAGCCGAAGTTCGGCAAGTCCGGCGCCCATGCCGCAATACCCGGCATGTCCATGACTTTTTCGAACCAGAGATTACAGCCGGTATTGCCGTGAATCAGCAAGACCGGCACGCCTTCGCCGTGCTGCATGTAGCACATCTCGGTTCCGTTCACGCGGATTGTCTTTTGTTCCATTCCTACACTCCCCACCGCACAATCGCCGAGGTCCAGACAAAGCCTAATCCGGCCCCAACCATCACAATGTTCGTCCCGTCCGATATCTTTCCGTCCCGAAGGCCGAGCTGAATCGACAGCACCTGGTCGTTTTGCCCGAGGTGTCCGTAGTGATCTAAGTACGTTGTCTGATTCTCCGAGACCTTGAGCTCTTGGAGCACCGCGTTGTGAGCCGAGCGCTTGAAGTGCAGAATTGCCAAATAGTCGATGTCTTCCTGCGTGAGCCCGGAGTTGGAGAGTGAATCGCGGATCACCTGGTAGAAGTTCGGCATGGTCTTCTCACCCAACTCCCTCTTGAAGTGATCGAGATCCTTGACGACGAAGTGCGCCGCGGCGGCATCCTCGGGCTCCGGCGGCCACTTATTGGCGCCGAGCACAGGCACCACGCAGTCCTCGGAGAAAGAGCCGTCGCCGATGAAGGCGGTTCCGAGTACGACGTTGCGGTCGTAGCCCTTTTCAAGCAGCATGGCCGCTCCGCTCGCGCCGATGTCGAACATGAAGCTCGTCTCCGGCACCTTCAAACTGATAAGGTCCACATTGCGATAGCCGCTCACCAGAAGAACGCGGTTCATGTCCGGCTTAGCCAGCATCATGGACTTCGCCACGTCCATGGCCGCCATCATGGAGCCGCACATGGCCTCCATATCAAAGGACCACGCGTTCACGGCCCCGAGCTCGTGCGCCGCCTTGAGGCCGGCGAGCCAACAGGGGTAGTCCTTGTGCTGGCCACCGTTCCAGATCACCAGATCGATGTCTTTGGGATCTACCTTTGCGTCGTCGATCGCCTGCCGTGCGGCCTGGATGCCCATGTAACTAGTAGTGTCTTCCGGCCCGGGAATCGGTTTCTGAATGACGCCGAACTTCTCAGCAATCACGTTCTCCGGAATGTCGGTCTCCGCGGCGATCTCCGCGGCCGTCATGACCGTGTCCGGGATATACGTTCCGATTCCCCTAATACCTACATTCATGCGTGAAACGTCCTCTCGCGTTGTTTGTGAATAATTACTGAATCGCCTCTCAGTCAGCATGCTACACCCGCCCCCACGCGCCGTCAAGGATTTTGTGCGAGCACCTCCCGCCGGGGCATCCCCTCAAGGCCACTGGTTTTGCCAACCACCCTGTCAAGACCGGGTTTCCGTGTCCCACATCGGCCGTCTTAGGCCCTGATATCTCTATAAAAACCAATACTGATTATCGCAACCCGGCAAACTCAACGAGTGATTAGGAGGCAAATCCACCATTGCCGGCTCCGGTGAAGTGGGTCTATAATCGCATTGTAGTTTTGAGGTGAATCTACTCTCAGTTACATGCGGCAACGTGGACCGGAATCTTTCGGGAGTTCCGGTGCACTCCGGCACTCTCACAAACATAGAGGAGCAGTTATGGCAAACTGGAACGACCAGTTCAAATCAAAGCTTGTAAGCGTGGAAGAAGCGGTTCGCACCATCAAGTCGAACGACGACGTGGTGGTCGCGCAGTGTGCATCTGAACCCCAAGGCTGCATGGACCAATTTCATATCATGAAAGAGCAGGTCGAGAACGTCCGAGTATTTTCGGTATTGACGCTCAAGCCCTACGAGTTCTACGTAAACCCCGAGATGAAGGGGCACTTCGAGCTCGCGAGCTGGTTCCATGCCCCGGGCTCACGGCAAGCTCTCAAGAAGGACACCGGCACGGTCACCTACGTTCCGAACATGCTGCACCGGGCGGCCGGCGACCGCATGTACGCGAAACGACCGAACGTGTTCTTCGGAACCTGCACGCCCCCGGATGCCAAGGGTTACGTCTCCCTCTCTCTCGGAATCACCTACGAGAAAGATGTGTTGGAAGCGGCGGAGACGGTGGTGCTCGAGGTAAACGAGAACCTACCGCGCACCTTCGGCGATACGCATGTCCATGTGCGTGATGTCGATTACTTCGTGGAACATCATCAGGAGGTGCCAACCCTCCCGACTCCGGAGCCCGATGAAACCGATAATGCGATCGGCAACTACTTTGCCGAGCTTGTAGACGACGGAGCAACCATCCAGCTGGGGATCGGCAACATACCGAATGCGGCGGCGCTGGCCCTCAAGGAAAAGAAGGATCTGGGCGTTCACACCGAGATGCTCGTCGACTCCATGGTCGACCTCTACGAAGCCGGCGTCATTACCAACCGAAAGAAGGCGCTGTACAAGGACAAGTTCGTCGGCACCTTTGCCTTCGGCTCCAACCGTCTCTACGAATGGCTCCACGACAACCTGGCGGTCGAGTTCCAACGCGGCAAATGGGTCAACGACCCCGCGGTGATCCGGCATAACTCGAAGATGGTTTCCTTGAACACGTGTCTGATGGTCGATCTCACGGGGCAGGTCGCGAGCGAGTCGATTGGAACCCGGCAGTATTCCGGCACCGGCGGCCAGTCGGACACAGCCGTCGGCGCGCAAGAGGCCTACGACGGTCTGGGCAAGAGCGTCATTGCCTGTCGGGCCACGAAGAAGAACGGTGAGCTCAGCTCGGTGGTTCCGACCTTCCCGGAAGGTACCGCCGTTACGCTCCACCGCAGCAACGCCGACTATATTGTAAGCGAATTCGGGATCGCCCCGCTTCGCGGCCGCACCGTGCGTGAGCGAACTCATAACCTTATCAACATTGCCCATCCGGATTTCCGAGAAGAGCTGCGCAA
>CAYFQV010000058.1:3140-6601 GCA_964345195.1 uncultured Spirochaetaceae bacterium | reverse complement strand
GGCGCGCGACGCGTTTCACCCGCTTACGCCTGTCGGCTCGTTACGCCTCTCCTTGACAAGCCTCCTCTTCTATTATAAATGTTAGGTAAGCCTAAATAACAAGGAGACACCGTTGGCGTGTCGAATGCAAGATATGCGTCCCGGGCAGTCCGCCCGGATCGTGGGATACGAAGGAGAGCGCTCCGCCTATCGCACGCGCCTCCTGACCATGGGCCTTACCCGCGGTACCGAGATAACGCTCGTTCGCATGGCACCACTGGGAGACCCCGTTGATATTCGTGTCCGCGGCTTCAACGTCTCCCTCCGCAAGGATGAGGCTTCGGTACTGCAGCTCGAGTGTGTGAACGGCTCGGAGAAAGAAGCGGAGCAGCGACGTGGGAGAGGCCTGGGGCTGGGCCGCGGCAGGAAAGGTCGCGGCAAGGGCCGCCGCTGTTGCCGCGGACGCGGACGCGGGCGAGGACGCGGGCACGGCGAGAGCGATCATGGAGAGGAGGCGAATCGGTGAGCGAACGGAGCAGCTTTACAATCGCGCTTGCAGGCAATCCCAACTCCGGTAAGACCACGGTATTCAATGGTCTGACCGGAACACGGCAGCGAATCGGCAACTGGCCGGGCGTCACCGTCGAGAAGAAAGAGGGCTTTCTCTCCTACAACTCCGTGGAAGATCTGCTTGTTCGGCCCTTCGCACCGGAGCAAGGCCACACAACTAACGCGCAAAGATCGTCCGCGGATCTCGCCGGCGGGCGCATGAATATTACCGACCTTCCCGGTATCTACTCCATATCCGCCACCGCCGAAGACGAGATCATTGCGCGGGACTATTTGTTGAGCGGCGAGGCGGATCTGGTCGTTGACGTCGTGGATGCAACGAATCTACAGCGCAATCTCTACCTCACGCTACAGCTCATCGAGATGGAGATTCCGGTCGTCGTGGTCTTGAACATGATGGATCTCGCTCAGCAGCGGGGCCTCAGCATTGACGCCGAAGAGCTGTCCCAGCGCCTCGGTTGTCCGGTGGTGCCGACCGCGGCGGTACGCCTCGACAGTATGCAGCCCATTAAGCGCGCAATAGCGGAAGCAGCGCACACTCCCCGAGCATCCTCTTTGCGCGTGTCGTATCCCGAGCCAATGGAGAATATGATCCGCAAATGGGAGCCGCAACTCCGAGATGTTTCCGCGTCACTGTACGTTCCACCCCGGTGGATTGCGCTCAAGATCCTCGAACACGACTCCTGGATACGCGACCGCGTCGTTTCCGCCGGGGCCATGAGCCTCCGGGCGATCGCGGATGATCTGCGCAGCCTCGATGCCGCCCTCGGTGATGATGCGGATGTCGCCATAGCCGATGCGAAGTACGGGCTCATTCACGGGCTTACTCGGCAAGTGACGAAGCAACGCGTGACGAAGCAGGCTATATCCGACCGAATCGACCGCATTGCGCTGAACCGCGTGCTCGGGATACCGATCTTCTTCGGCGTCATGTACCTGGTTTTCTGGGTTGCCATTTCGGTGGGCGGCGCTTTCATCGACTTCTTTGATATTCTGTTTGGAACCATCTTCGTCGACGGTCTCGGCGCCGTGGTTGCCGCAGTCGGCGCCCCCACCTGGGTCGAAACGATCGTGGCCGGTGGGATCGGAGCGGGAGTTCAGACCGTCGCCACCTTCATCCCGATCATGTTCTTCATGTTTCTCATGCTTGCGCTGCTGGAGGACTCGGGCTACATGGCACGGGCGGCCTTCGTTATGGACCGTTTCATGCGACGAATCGGTCTGCCGGGGAAGTCCTTCGTTCCCATGATGGTCGGCTTCGGCTGCACTGTGCCGGCTATCCTCGGCACGCGCACCCTGGAGAGCACCAAGGACCGCTTCATGACCATCTTCATGGCGCCGTTCATGTCCTGCGGCGCTCGACTGCCGGTGTACGCGCTTTTCGCCGCGGCGTTCTTTCCGAGCCGAGGCGGTCTTGTGGTATTCTCGCTCTACCTGATCGGCATCATCCTGGCCATGGTCACGGGTTTGCTGTTGAAGCACACAATCTTCCGCGGCGGGACCTCCCACTTCATCATGGAGCTTCCACCGTATCACAGTCCCCGGGCGCGACAGACGCTCATTCAAAGCTGGAGTCGACTCAAGTCTTTCATTATCCGCGCCGGTACCGTCATTGTCCTGGTTGTCATGATTCTGAGCGTCGTGAACAGCATTGGCACCGACGGCAGCTTCGGCAACGAGAACACCGAGCAATCGGTCCTCTCCGTGGCGGGGAGAGCGGTCACCCCGGTCTTCGCGCCCATGGGCATTGAACAGGACAACTGGCCGGCGACGGTAGGGCTGTTCACCGGCCTATTCGCCAAGGAGATCATTGTCGGGACGCTGAGCTCTCTCTACACCCAGAGTGGGTCCACCGATACGGCGGAAGCCACCGAGACCGGTGTCGACATTGGCGCCGGCGTCATGGAAGCGCTGCGGAGCGTACCGCAAAACCTCGCCGGCGTGGTCGGCGGGTTTACCGACCCCCTCGGAGCGGGCATTGTCGGCGAGTCACCTAATCGGATCGCCGAAGACGCCGGCACGGGTAGCGGGATCTTCGATCGCATGCGAGACCGCTTCACACCGGCGGCCGCCTACGCCTTCCTGCTCTTCGTGTTGATCTATACGCCATGCCTCGCCGCCGTGGGCGCCGCAATCCAGGAGATGGGCGCCTTCCTCGGCACCCTGCTTGTCATCTACCAGGCTGTATTGGCATGGGTTGTGGCGACGCTGGTGTTCCAGGTCGCATCCGGAGGGAGCGTGATCTTCATCGGCACAGCCCTCGCCATTCTTGCGGGAACCGGCATTGCCATGCGACTTCTCGCTCCCCCGGTTGAGCGCATTATGACGGGAGGCCGATAGGGCCATGATGATCCGCGCATTCAGAGACGCTCTCGCAGCCGCCGGCAGTGCAACCGTCGCCGAGCTGTGCGCCGATCTACGCACGGATCGGGAGAGCGTGTCCGCCGCGGCCGCCTTCTGGACGCACAAGGGCCGAGTCACGACGCACGTCCTGCGCCCGGTTGACGTGGACCCCTCCTGCGGGCCGACCTGCAAGACCTGCCCTGTGGCATCGGCCTGCTCTCTGCCCCATCGAAACCTCGACGGCGACCACGCCGAGGTCCTCTACGAGTGGGTCGGCTGAGCTCGACGCCGCAAGCATCCCGAAATCACCACGCACGAACCACGGCGGGACTGCCCGGCCGAGACGCTGCGTGGTAGAATCCGCACATGCACCCGCTCCTGCGCTTGGTCCTCCCGATCTACCTGCCCATGGTGCTTTTCGCCACGGCGATCTTCTCCATCTTGCCGGGCCTGCCGAGTTACCTGCAGGGTATCGGCGCCGCAGTTGGTCTTGTCGGCACCATCCTCGCGCTACGCGGCGGGGGAACGCTACTCATTGATCTTCCCGGCGGCTTGCTCCTCGCGCGAGT
>CAYFQV010000058.1:0-3040 GCA_964345195.1 uncultured Spirochaetaceae bacterium | reverse complement strand
ATCACCCATCCCGTTCCCGGCATGTACCCCGTCGGCGCCGCTCTCGTTGCGCTCATGCTGCTGCGCGCCTCCCGCAGCATTGTGCTTCCCCTTTGGGGCGAAATGATCGGTCTCTCCGTCTCGCGAATCGGCTTCGTCATGTCGGGCGCCGCCCTCTTTGATCTCCTGCTCTTCCTGCCGGCCGGCTTCATTATGGACCGCGCAGGCCGCAAGGTTGCGGCAACGCTATGCCTCGGGGTTTTCACCCTGGGCCTCGCCATCATGCCCTTCACTCAGGGTGTGGCCGGCTTCGTACTCGCCGCGGCGGTGATCGGGATCGGTAACGGCTTCGGTGCCGGCATTAACCTGACCATGGGGGCGGACCTGGCCCCGGAAGACCAAACCGGGCCCTTCCTCGGCCTCTGGCGCCTCTTCGGCGACGTCGGTGCAACCGCCGGTCCGGGCTTGGTAGGCTTCATTGCCGCGGCGGCCTCCTTACCCGTCGCGGTCGGCGCCGTAGCCGCGGTCGGAGTGATCGGAACCGGCATCATGGCATTCGTGGCGCCGGAAACATCGCGGAGGCTGGTTGGTGAGCGTTGATGGGGCGCGGCCGGCGCCGACGAGCGCTGAGACGAGCAAACAGGGAGCAAAGCCGTCGCACCGCGCCCTCCCGGCACTGGGTCGATGTTTACGTTCCTCCCGCGTACGCCGGGCGAGCCTCGTCCTGGTTCTCGGCGCCGTTACGCTCGTGCCGGCGCTCAGTGAGATACACGGCGCCATTAGCGGAACCGCCGCGCTTGAGGCGGAAGTGCCGACGCCGCTCCCGCCGGGAACCCGCGTCACGGCCGCTCCACCCGGCGCAGATGCCGACTCCACCACCCTCCCGGGCGATGTCTCGAACAGCTTATTCATGCGTCTGGAGCCGCGGATTGAGCTGTGGCTTCCTCGACGAGGCGAGACCGACCCGGCGCTTGCCTCGGAGGGTCTGGAGCAGACTCCCCTCCTGCTGCTCGACACCGCCGCGGAGCTCCGCTTGAACCTGCGCTGGGGGACAATGCAGCCGACACAGTACCGAGCCACGCTCGAGTATGCGCCGTGGCACGCTCTGACCCTGTCGCTCGGCGTCGCGCCGCCGGCTCGCGAAGCTTTAGCGCGACACATGACGCTACCCCGGCTGATCATCCCCGTGGAGCCTGCGGCCATGCTGCGCGGTGATACCACGGCATCTCCGGAGGCTCCGTATGCGGCCCTCCGCGTAGACGCGGTCAACGGCGACATTGGGTGGCTTCCCTCATGGCTTCCGGTGGACATGAGCATGGTGCTCTACCCCTGGTCACCGCGGCCGGCGCCACCGAGTAGCTCGTCGCCGTGGTTCAGCGATCGCGGCATTCCGGAGACGCAGGAGTGGGTGTTCTACGACCGTACACGGGCGGAGATCGTCGTAACCGAGGAATCGTTCGGGCCGGACGGCGAGCCGGACAGCGCCGGCGACCACGCCGGATACACGGCGGCCCTGGGTCTCGAGTACCCACTGATCGAGGTGCGAGCGGGCAGCTTCGCCGGCTGGAATCCCGACCTCCTGCTGTCCGGAGAGATGATGGTACGCCTCGAAGACAGCCGCAGCTTCCGCGTCGTCCTAAGGCCCGAGCAGCGCCGGGTTCACGGCTGGTTCACCGACGCCGAGCTGCGCATTCCCGGCGGTCGCGAGCCCGAGCTGTTCCGGCTTCACGCGCGTCTCAGCCGAACCCGCGGGAAGCCGTTTCTCACGCGGCCCTTGAGTCCGGATACCAATACCACCCGCATTGGCCGTACCGATGCGAGCTCCGCCGGCTTCGCCGCTCACCTCAATGTGGATGCCCCCCGGAGGGAGCTCGGCGCTTCACTATGGGCCGGCGCGGCGCACACCTGGGTGGCCCCGGAGCTGCGCAACACGGTCACACCGCCCGACCTGGCGTCGCGTCTTGCCGCGGGCTTGGCGCTGCGCTTGGGAGCGCGGCTGGATCTTGCCACGGAGCTACTCATGTCCCTCGAAGACGGGAGTCTTCGGCTTACACCCTCACTCACACTGCAGCTCGGTGACGGCCTCAGCCTCAGCGCGGAATCTCCGCTGTTCCTCGGCGCTGTGGATAGTCAACTCGGGCAGTTCGGGGCGAACAGTCACGTCCGCGTGGGTCTTGAGCTTCGCTTCTAAGTCTGTACGGGGATACGATCTCTTTCCTGCGGGCAGCGCCGACCGGTGATAGCGGAAACTCATTTAGGTGTGAGCCGGTGACCGGCCGCTTCAGCAGCCGGCCACCAGTGGTCGAGATCCCCTCGACCCGGGTCAGTTCTTTTGGTTAGTACACCTCGAGGAAGTACTCCCCGACGTGGCCCTCCTCGGCCCCGATAACAATGTAGTAGGTCCCGGCTGTGGAGAAGTTGTAGCTAAGGGACTCAATTCCTTGCGCTAACGGGTTTTCAGTATTTCCGTCATCCGTAAGGTACACGCTCACGTCGCCGCTCACCGGATATGGCGTTTGCTCATTGCCGGTAACCGTCACGGTAATGACACTAGACTCCTGTACGTCGATCCGGAAGTAGTCCATGTCGCCGGCCGGGAAGAAGTTGCGTTGCGTAGAGAACGAGGGGAGCGGGATGGGGTTGAGGGCCTGGACATCATGGTCGGGCTCGCTATCATCCTCGACCAGTACCTGATCGGCCCACATCTCCATCTCGTACTCGCCGATCTGGTTGTCGTACTCCTCGACCGCGTAGTAGTAGGGGGCGTTATCCAGGAACACGTAGCTGAGCCGCGAGAATAGGCTGTCACCGTCGTCATCGTTTTGGGCAAGCGTACCGTTGCTCAAGTCCCCGTCTTGGTCGAGGTAGACGACCGTGTCGGTATCAAAGCGGGAACCCTCGAGGCCGTAGGTGGCGAAGATCACCTCGTATCCGGCGAGTCCCTCAACCCGGTACCAGTCAATGTCGCCTTCCGGCGCCAGTGAGTGATAGTCGAAGCCCGGGTTCAGCGGGTCGTAGTATGTGGCAGTCTCAACGCTATCGTCCGGTTCGAAGCCGTCGG
>CAYFQV010000057.1:16856-17939 GCA_964345195.1 uncultured Spirochaetaceae bacterium | reverse complement strand
AGCTCGGTCCTGCGTGCATCTGCGAGCGACATGGAAACGGAGTAGCTGAGATTGCCGGACGCGGGATTGCTGCCGGATGCCGCCAGGCCCGCAATCGCAGCTTCTCCCCGCTCAGACTCGGCGAATGCGCTCGCTCCAAGCAGCACACCTGCGCATGCAGCAACTACTCGACACAGGCGGCGAGCGCTTGAAAGCTTATTTCGGTTTACCATGCGAAACCTCCTGAGGCGAGTTCTACGGCAAAGAGAGAGTGTGTAGCACTCATGGCGCTTCCACGCGGACGCCGAGGTGATTGGCGACTACCCGTTCAGATCCGGTGATAGGGTTGTCGACCGTGCGGTTCACCCGAACTGCGCGCCCATCCGGCGCACGAACGACCAGCGTCGTCGATCCGCCACCATCGAGATTCAAGCCGTCGGAGGCACCGAGACGCTTTAGCCACGCCCCGACTTCCGACAAGGTCAGACCTATGGCACGCGAGGCCATGCGCCCCTCGGCCACGAGAATATATAGGAAACGGCCATCCTCAGTGACACCGACAGCCGTCCGGGGATGCCGCGTCGGCCCGAACGGAGGAAGCCGCCCCCCTTGGAGAACGATTGGGCTTCCCGCCACAGCGGTCTGCAACTTGTGACTCGTGACCGACTTTGCGTCCTGGTCCCGGGCGATAACGGCACGCCCGTCCTCACGCGTCGCAATGAAGGCCTGATTCGGCTCGTCTTCGGAATAGCGTATCCCGCGGTGAACGGCTAAGCCGGCGATATCCTTCGGTGCATACTCACGCTGTTCCACCGGCCGGAAGCGGGAGGCGTTGACCGCCAGCACCGCGCCGCTCTCCGCCAGAAACGTGCTTGTCTTCGTGCCATTCGTCTCCAGCAGAGCCGGACCATTGGGAGGCGTCGTGGTCAGCGATACCCCGGGTCGGCTCAGGTCGATCCGGACGAAGTACAGCCGTTGCGGAGGCTCTTCAAGCTTGAGCTGCGACACGTCGATGCCCGGTCGGTACGAGCTCCAGTGTATCTCTTCAGCACCGCTCGGCAACGAGGCATCCGCATCTCGAAAACGGTAGTCGATCGAGCAGGC
>CAYFQV010000057.1:5515-16756 GCA_964345195.1 uncultured Spirochaetaceae bacterium | reverse complement strand
ATACTCCCAATACTCCCAGCATCTTTGAGAATACCCGAACATTGAATACACTATTCTGTATACGGAAACCCGTATACGGATGCAAGGAGCATGTATGAGCAACATAACGATTCAACACCAGCCCGAGGAATCGCGCTTCGTCGTACGCGTGGAGGGAGAGGAAGCGGAGCTGACCTACCGCCGGGTCGATGCCGCGACGCTCGAATACGACCACACCTACGTTCCCAACGTGTTCCGCGGTCGCGGCATTGGTGCCGGACTGGTGAAGCACGCCCTGGATTACGCACGGGAGCAGGGCTACAAGGTGGTCCCGAGCTGCCCCTTCGTCTCCGACTTCGTGGCCCGCAAACCCGAGTATGAAGACGTACTGGCGTGATGGGTCAGCCCGAGGCCGATCGACGCTCGGCGGCCTCTACGGTCTGCGCCATAAGCGTCGCTATGGTCATTGGGCCCACACCTCCGGGAACGGGAGTGTAGGCACTGCTTTTCGGCGCAGCGTTTTCTAAGTCGATATCCCCAATGTTGCCGGGGTTATAGCCGGCATCTACGAGCACCGCACCGTCCCTCACCCAGTCCGCCTGGATAAACCGAGGCCTACCCACGGCACCGACAACAATGTCGCCACTCCGTACCACGTCGGCTAGATTGCGGGTTCGTGAGTGGCACACCGTCACGGTCGCGTTCGCGTTAAGCATCAGTTGCGCCAAGGGTTTTCCAAGAATGGGACTCCGCCCGACGATTACGCTGTGGGCGCCTTCGAGCTCCACCTCGTAGTGCCGCAGCATGCGCATGATTCCCCCCGGTGTGGCACTCGGATAGGAGCGTAAGCCCATTGCCATCCGACCAAAACCCAGCGAGGTAACGCCGTCGACGTCCTTTTCGATTGCAATGGCATCGAAGCACGCACGCTCATCAACCTGCTCCGGGACAGGGTGCTGCAGGAGGATCCCGAACACGCCGGGGTCTTGATTGAGCTCCTGAATTTGCTTCATGACCTCTTCGCTTGTAGACTCCGCACTCAAGCGCACCCGGCGAGACTCTAGTCCCACGCGACGACAGGCGTTGCTTTTCATACGAACATACGTTTCGGAAGCGGGGTTCTCTCCGACAAGGATGGTGGCCAAGGTGGGCGGCTTTGAATCCCCCACCGGATCGCTGGAAAGCCGAGCGACTCTTTCGGCCAACTCGCCCTCGATCTGCTTTGCAAGCTCCTTACCATTCAAAACGAGGGGTTCCGACATGATCACTCCTTATACTTGTAGCGAGGATCGAGGACGGGCATCAACGCAAATGCCGCTCGCCTTCCGAAGCAAGCCGCACCCGGCGCTCGAGCCCGCGCATCACCGACTCAACAAGCCCGCGCTTTTCCGCCGCGCGCACCAGTCCCTTGAAGGTGCGGTAACCATACTTGCCGTAGTCTACGTTTAGGTTCTTCAACACATTGCCAACCGCCGCATAGGGGACCTCTTCGTCGGTACGATGCTCCCGTGCGCGAGAGACCGCCGTAAGAAAACTGGCGAGAGGCTCGGAAAGGCTGTCCTCACCGGTGCTGGGTCCTTTCGGAAGGTCGATTACCAGGTCGGATTCGGTAGACGACAGCGTGACGTAGCCGTGCTTGCGTGCGTCGAGGACGAAGCTTTTCCAACTGCGATACCCGAGCTTCTTCTCATCGAAGTCTTCATGCAGGAGGCGAAGCCGAATCTTCGTTGGCCCGAGGGAAGGTTTCTTCCCCTTCTCTCGCAGCATGCTCACCGCCTCGGCAAGCTGCTGGAAAGCGGCCTCGCGGGTCAGCGGTGTTTCGTCTTTCTCCGGCTCGTTTGTACCGGTCGTGTCTTCATCGTTGTCGTCGGTCTCGTCTTCGGAGAGCAGATCCCGGAAGTCCTTGTACTCGTCGGCAAGCTCCAAGAGGTCTTCACTCGCACTCTGGGCGTCACAGATAATCACGATCCGGGCGCCTCGTCGACGAATACTGACGATCAGCGGCCGAAAATCGGCGTCACCGGTCACCAACACGTACGTGGAGATGTGCGGGTAGAGGAAGAGCAACTCCATTCCGCTTGTCACCATGGAAATATCGGAGCTGTTCTTACGACTCTTTGGAATGTGAACGAGTTGAAAGGACGCGCGGGCGAAGAGCTCATCCGCATTACCGATATCTCGGCGACGCCAATCGGCAAATGCGTAGGCGACGGACAAACGACCGAAGCGACGCGTATAATCACCGACCGCGTCAACTAAGGCGGTCAGGTTCTTCGGTCGGACGTTCTCAGCGTCCCACAGTATTGCAGCGCTGCTTTCTTCTTGCGGCATATGAACGTAGTATATCCGCCGACCGACGGCTCGCCTACCGGGTCTCCGGGGTTTGTAGGCCCAAGCGAAAGACGCGGCGGTATCCGAGGCTTGGCGACAGTGCAGCCTCAGAGGTGTTTGTCCAGCCGGCGGAGTTCCTATACGATTGCTCGCAGAAGGAGTAGCGTTATGGCGTTTAATCTGAGAAATCGAAGCTTCCTCACCTTATTGGACTTCTCCCCGAAAGAGATCCACTTCTTGCTGGACCTTTCGCGCGATCTCAAGCGTGCAAAGTATACCGGCACCGAGCAGGAGATGCTCTCGCGTAAGAACATTGTGCTTATCTTTGAAAAGGCGTCGACCCGCACCCGGGCCGCCTTCGAAACCGCCGCCTACGATCAAGGCGCCCGGGTAACCTACCTCGACCCCTCAGGCTCCCAAATGGGCAAAAAGGAGTCCATGAAGGATACCGCACGGGTTCTGGGCCGTATGTACGATGGGATCGAGTACCGCGGGTTCTCCCAGCGCACGGTGGAAGCCCTTGCAGCACACTCCGGCGTGCCTGTCTGGAACGGTTTGACTGATGAGTACCACCCAACACAGGTGCTGGCGGATGTGTTCACGATCCAGGAACACACGGACAAGGCGCTACGAGATGTGAAGCTCGCGTTCCTCGGGGACGCCTCCCACAACATGGGGAACTCTCTCTTGGTCGGCGCCGCCAAGCTGGGGATGGACTTCCGAGCCGTGGCTCCGAAGGCGACGCAGCCCGACGTCGACCTCGTGTCAAAGGCGCGGGGGATCGCCGAGCAGACCGGCGCCCGGATCAGCGTAACGGAAGATGTGGCCGCGGGGGTAAATGATTGCGACTTCATCTACACCGATGTCTGGGTGTCCATGGGGCAGCCCGAAGAGAAGTGGCAGGAGCGCATCTCGCTTCTCAAGCCCTACCAAGTCACCGCTGATCTCATGCAGGGAACCGGCAACCCCGACACGAAGTTCATGCACTGTCTCCCGGCGTTTCACAACACGGAAACGGCCATTGGTCGGGACATCCATGACAAGTTTGGATTGGATGCCATGGAGGTCACTGAGGATGTCTTCGAGTCGGAGGCATCGATCGTTTTCGATGAAGCCGAAAACCGCTATCACACGATCAAAGCTGTCATGGTAGCAAGCCTCGGCTTGTAAGGGCTTGGAGAGGCCCGAACAAAGCCCGTGAGTGATAGGAGACTCGCTTGCGGTATTCGGGAAGACCGCCTGTACACCGGCGTTCCCACGCTTCGCCTCCCTCTGCACGGCGGAGGGTCGTATTCGTTGGGGACCGCCGTCATCAGGACCGGCACTATCAGGAGGAGATATATGCCAGGGGAACTCATTGTCGTCGCACTCGGCGGCAACGCAATCAAACAGGCGGACGACGCGGGAACAACGGAGGAACAGTTTCGGAACGTCGATACCACCGCCGCGCAGATCGCCGGACTCGTACGAAAGGGTTTCCGGGTCGTTATCACACATGGAAACGGACCGCAGGCCGGCGCGCTGCTCATTCAGCAGGAAGAAGCGCGGGAGCTCGTGCCGCCGCAAACGCTGGCGGCGTGCGGAGCCATGACTCAAGGACAGATCGGCTGGATGCTGCAGAATCGTCTGGCCTTCCATCTTGCGAGAAACGCCCTGGACGTTCCGGTATGTACGGTTGTGACCCAGGTGGAGGTCGCCGAGGATGACCCCGATTTTTCCGATCCTTCCAAACCGGTCGGCCCCTTCTACACCAGGGAAGACGCCGAATCACTGCGCGCGGAGAAGAACTACGTTGTTCGTGAGGTAAAACCCGGGACTCCTCGGGCTTGGCGCCGGGTCGTCCCCTCTCCAGAACCGATCGACATCGTCGAGGGTCCCGCGATCCGCACGCTCGTCTCGGCCGGAAGCATCGTCATTGCATCCGGCGGCGGTGGAATCCCCGTGAAGAAGAACTCCGACGGTAGTTATACCGGAGTAGAAGCGGTCATTGATAAGGACCGCGCTGGTGTCAAACTGGCACAGGCCGTTGAAGCGGATAGCTTCGTTATACTCACGGATGTCGAGCAGGTTTCACTGAACTTCGGCACACCGGAGCAAAAGGATCTCGACCGAATATCCCTCGCCGAAGCTGAGACGTATTTTAAGCAGGGTCACTTCCTCAAGGGTTCCATGGGCCCGAAGGTTCAGGCCGGCGTGCGCTTTGTGGAGTGGGCCGGCTCGGAAGCGGTGATCACTTCGCTCCACAAAGCCGGTGACGCCATGGACGGCAACACCGGTACGCATGTCGTTCCCTGAAAGACCTGAGCGCTCTCGCCGGCCGCGATCGTGTCCCGAACTGCCGAGACCCGGTTACGCCGCCGGTGGAGCGTTAAGAAGACGTCGATAGTAGCGCTGCAACCAAGAGTTGGACCATCCCATTACCGTGCTGTGACGTATGATCGCCTTCACATCTCGGCGCGATATTTTTGCCTCTCCTCGCAGTACGTCAGGATTGTTTCTACTCACCGACACAGTTTTTGCCGCGAAGAGAAGCGGCCACATGGTCGCCAAGCGCACGCGGTGCATACTCCGCGGCAGCTTCATGACGAAGGCCAAACCCTCAACCAAGTGGCGCTCGGCCTTGTCGGCGAGACTATGTACAACCTTCAGTGCTCGCGGCAGATGCTCCGCAGCGAATAGCTCCTCCGCCTCTATACCCTCGGCCTCGCAGAAGCTTCGGGGTATGTACAGCCATCCACGTTCGTAATCCTTGCGAATGCCGCGAATGATGTTCACGGTCTGCAGGCCGAGGCCGTATTCACGTCCGAGCGGCATGAGCTCATCGCGACGGAGGGCAACCAAGAACGATATGTCCGAGAAGACCTCGGTGATCATATAACCTACAACGCCCGCCACGTAGTGCATGTAGTCGTCGAGATCCGCTTCATCTTCAAAGAGCGCCCCCCGACGTTGCCACTGCGCCATGCCTTGCGTCGTCTCGCGGACCCGCTGCAAGACAAGCTCGCCCTGCCGATCGGGAAGCCGGGTCAAGCTATGCATGATCTCCGGAAAGCGCCCGGCAACTTCCGCGTCGGCATCGCCACCGTTCCGCGGCACGTTTCCCAACGCACGCAGCAACTGGCGCTTCTTCGCAACGCCGGCGAGAATTCGATCCCAGAGGCACAGAAGGTCATGCTTCCGTCCCGCGGGAAGCGCATGGTTGTCTTCCAGGAAATCCGAAACGCGGAGCAGAAGGTACGCGATGGTCATAACCCGCCGAAAGCGTCGCGGTAAGCAACGGTTGGACAAAGCGAAGGTCCGGCTCACTCGCCCAAGCATGTCATACATGGCCGGCATGGTGCCGACAGGCGGTGTTGCTTTCTGTTCCATTCGACGGTCCCTCCGCTGACGAATCCTCAAAGTGCTGCGAAAGATTATAACGGCTATCGGCTTTCTGCGAACACACCCTCCCTCAAGGCCGACTCGTCCCACTGTACGGCGTCGTAAGCGCCAGGATGCGCGCGCGAGACCCTTCGCCGGTGCTAACCAGCAGGTAGAGGTACTGTCTCCCGGCGACCAGCTGCCGAACCTGCAGCCCGTCGGGAAGCACAAAATGAGCGTTAATCACACCGGTCCGCCGGTCGTACAAAACAACCCCCTCAGTACCGTTCCCGCTCACCGCGACACCGCGGTCGTCCGGCCAATCCACCGCCGAGTTTCCGGCGTGGATCCGCCGGGTCCGCCACAGCGTGGAGAGGCTGTTCGCGGACAGTGCAATGATTGCGGGCGGCACGGCGCTCACGTATACGGTGTTCTGCGCGGCACCCATCAGCCGAGCGGACGGGTGAAGCGGAACAGCGGTGTGAACCCGAAATCGGGCGGTATCTACGATCGACAAAATGCCGCCTGCACGGCTCGCTGGGTAACCGTGTACGGCAATTCGATTATCAGCCGGAATGCGCGCGCGGACGACGCTGTGCGACAACTCCAGCAGCTCGAAAGCGGGCCTCCGGGGATTCGAAATGCGCAGAAGCCCGCCCCGCGCCACGCCATTCCCGTTGCCTCCGGCGTCGCCACGTGAAGGATCCCGGCTGAAGCTTGCAATCGTCCCGTCTCCCAGCCCCTGTAGATTCCCAAGGTCCGCATTCCTTGGGACCGCCGGATTGTACAGACCGGCGCGCTCGCCGGTGGCCGTCGTGATGGACAAGAGCCGCCCCGCGCTCAGGAAGAATACTCGTCCTCCTCGGACCACCGGGTCCCGGGCAACCCATCCGACGGCGACGGTACGCCAGAGCTGCCTGCCCGTACGTCGGTCAATGCCGATGGCGCCACCGGGTTCTTGAAAACCGACGTAGACACGGCTGTCGTCGAAGGTAGGAGCAGAGGATACTTCGCCGACTGCGTCATGTGACCAACGAACCCTGCCGTCGCCTCCCGCTATCGATAGAACCACGCCGCGCCGCGTACCGACAAATAGTGTGTTCGTGCCGCGGTCGTAGCTCAGCGCCTCGTCCACGCGGTCACGAAGATTGAGCTCCCAGACTATGGGCAGCAGGGGCACCTCCGCGTAGTCCGGGAGGGGCTCACGCTCCGGGAGCTCTCCCCCGGGGTACTCGCGCTCGGTCGGCGTGGCGGGCGAGAGTGTCGGCGGCTCCGGGGGCGTAGGACGTCGAACCGGAGGTGGAACGGTCTCAGGCGGCGACACACATCCGAGGAGGAAAAGGACGATAGTGATTGGTACAAAACACAGCAAGTGACGCGCACGCTCTCTAGGCCTTGGCTGCAAAGTGAGGTGTTTTTCTCGACCGCTGGTACTCATGGGCAGCGATTATGCCACGACAGAGGACCTGCGCCCAGTCGTCCCGGAGCATGTCCCGGCTTAGGTCCCGGCGTTGCAACTTTCGTCTAGGCAGGATATAAGGGGGAGGAATATGTAGAAGGAGTATTACATGGCACGAGTGCGAGTTGGCTTTAACGGCATGGGCCGCATTGGAAAGAACGTAATGCGGGTAATAACCAGCACATTCGATGATCAGATCGACATTGTTGCGGGAAATGATCTTTTCCCGGCGAAGGATATAGCGGAAAGCTTGCCGCGGGATTCGGTGTACGGACGATTTCCGGCTGAAGTGTCCTTGAAGGACGAGCGGACTATTCGCGTCGGGCGCCATGAAATCGCCATGTACGCGGAGAAGGACGCGAGTAAGGTGCCGTGGGGCTCGCACGACGTGGACATTGTCTTCGAGTGCACCGGTTTTTACCTGACCACCGAGAAGTCCATGGCTCACATCAATGCCGGCGCCAAGAAGGTCATCATTTCGGCTCCGGCAAAGGACGATACTCACACGGTTGTTGTAGGCGTAAACCACGACTCTTTAAAAGCAGATGAGAAGATCGTCTCAAACGCGAGCTGCACAACCAACTGTCTCGCCCCGCTTACGAAGGTCATCGACATGAGCTACCCCATTCTCGGAGGTCTCATGTCCACGACGCACGCCGCGACTGCAACCCAGCGGGTAGTGGACTATTTCGGCGGCGCAAAGAACCGCCAGACTCTGAACAACGTGATTCCCGCCTCCACGGGCGCAGCCGTTGCCGTGGGAAAGGTGCTTCCGCATCTCAACGGTAAGCTCAACGGTACGGCGCTTCGAGTTCCGACGGACACCGGGAGCGTAGTGGAAGCTATCTTCAACGTGCAGGGTAATGTGTCGAAGGAAGAGATTACCGAAGCGATCACTAAAAACGTCGCAACCATCAACGAGTCAACACTCATGAAGAAGACGGCGTACTTCGGCGACTACTACCAGGTGTCGCAAGACGTGGTGGGAGAGCCCTGGTCTTCCATGATCACGACGAACATCCTCGTCGTACCCCAAGACGGCACAACTCTCGTCAAGGCAACGAGCTTCTATGACAACGAGATGGGCTTCAGCAATCGAATGGCCGAGTTGGCTCTGATCTTCAACGCCCTGTAAAGGCCGAAGCATACCCAGTGCGTACCGGACGGCTCGTTCGGGCGCACTCGTGGGTATATCGGCCGGCATACGGGCTCCAGCGTACATGAATAAGCGACCCAAGCGAGAGGAAAACGGACCCCACCACGGCGGGGCTTCACCTTGGTGGAAGCGCGCCGTCGTGTATCAGATCTATCCCCGCTCCTTCCAAGACTCCGACGGGGACGGCGTAGGAGATCTGCGCGGCATTACCTCACGCCTCGACTACCTTGCCGGAACACCGGATTCACTCGGCATCGACGCGATTTGGCTGTCGCCGTTTTACCCCTCGCCCATGCGCGACTTCGGGTATGACGTTGCCGACTACACCAGCGTCGACCCACGGTTCGGCACGATCGACGACTTCCGGACGCTCGTGGACGAGGCACACAAGCGTGGCGTCCGCATCATCATCGACCTCGTGTTGAACCACTCCGCCGACACAAATCCGTGGTTTCGGGAGGCGCGAGCACGCCGGGATAGCGCGCGACACGATTGGTATATCTGGCATCCCGGGTTGCCACGGCGCACACCCCTGCTCCGCCGATTCCTAAAGCCCCGGAAACCGAACAATTGGCTCAGCATGTTCGAGGTCCGAAGCGGATGGCACTGGAACCGGCAGACCCAGGAGTACTACCTCGCGACCTTCACAAAGCACCAACCGGAGCTCAACTGGCGCAATCCCGAGCTCCGTCGAACCATGTATGATGTCATGCGTTTCTGGCTCGACGAAGGAGTGGATGGATTTCGCCTGGATGTCATCAACTGGTTCGTCAAAGACGCGGAGCTTCGCAGCAATCCATGGCGGCTTCGGGTTTACCCTGATCTCTTTCAGCGCCACATTTACGACCGCAACCGCCCGGAAACCCATGAAATCTGCCGAGAGATGCGGTCCATCGCGGATTCATACGGCGATCGTCTACTCGTCGGAGAAGTCTTCGACAACGATGCAGCCCTCGCGGCGTCGTACCACGGTCACGACAATGATGAGCTCCACTTGGCCTTCAACTTCGAGTTGCTGTTTCAACCGTGGAACGCCGGAGCTTTCGCCGAGGCGGCACGAAGATGGTATCGATTGCTGCCTATAGGCGCGTGGCCGAACTTCACCCTGAGCAACCACGATCAACCTCGCCACGCCTCACGCTACGGTGGCGGTTCACGCGGCGAAGCTCGTGCCCGAGTCGCCGCGACCATGCTTCTGACGGTCAAGGGCACCCCGTTTCTCTACTACGGTGAAGAGCTCGGTATGCGGAATAGGTGGATCCCGCGCCATGCAATCCAGGACCCCCTCGGCCGACGAACGTGGCCGCTACCCATCGGCCGTGACGGTGCACGAACCCCCATGCAGTGGAGCGCCGAGCGGAACGCCGGCTTTTCCGACGACACTCCATGGCTGCCGGTTCACCCTGATTTCGAAAGCCGAAACGTCACACTCCAACAACGCAGCGAACACTCACTCTTGACCTTTTATCGACGACTCCTTGAGCTGCGCCGGCAATACCCTGCCCTCGAAAGTGGCGAAATCACCTTTGTGCCGGGCGCGAACCGCGGCCGGACGCGGCGTGGAGCGCGCAAGCTGCCGGCGCCGGCGGTGGGCAAGCACGTACTGGCGTATTTTCGACACACTTCCGAAGAGCTTCTCCTGATCTGTCTAAACTTCGTTGGGCGAAGGCAGCTAATCGACGGCCCCGGCGCGACTGCAGCACTACGCAGCCCTGAGCTTTTCGGGCCATTGCCGTTCACTCCCGACATAGATACCACCCTAGAGCTGCTATTCGGTACGCACCGGTCGGGCGGGACCGAAATGCCGCTGCAGGAGCTCAATTCACTTGCCGCAGACGAAGCCCTGGTGGCACGATTGAGAAATGAGAAACCCTAATGTGAAAGATTCCATGCAAGCCGCTCCTCACGGCGCCGTGCTGCGTCCGGCGTCAAGGTTCACGCATGCTACATTGCCGTCTCGCACAGCATGCAGCGCCATACTCGTAGTGCTCCTGTCCCTAATGACGGTGCCGGCCTTACATGCCGCCGACGTGAGCCTGGACGTTCCTCCCTCTGAGCTGCGGATCGGGCTGGGCTCATGCATTGCACAATGGCGTCCGCAGCCGGCGCTCCGGCACGCTGCCGAGCGCGACCCACATGCCTTCATCTTCCTCGGGGATAACATCTATGCGGATACGACCAGCCCCGAGGTCATGCGCAGTGGCTACGCACGCCTTGCCGAGAGCACTGCGTTTCAACGGCTGACCGCCACCGCTACTCCCTACGCTGTGTGGGACGACCACGATTACGGACGTAACGACGCCGGACGCTCCTTTCCAATCCGCGAGGAAGCGGAGCGCGTTTTCGAGGAATTCTGGGAGATCCCGGAAAACGATCCCCGGCGGTCACGGCCCGGCATCTACGGCGTGGAGCACCTGTCACGTGAGGGACTGGAGCTGCAGCTCATACTCCTGGATACGCGCTATTTTCGCAGTCCCTTACAACGACATGACGCGGAGACAGGTAGCGGCGTCGACGGACCGTACGCACAAGTCTCCTCGCAATCCGCGACCATTCTCGGCCATGACCAGTGGTCTTGGCTCGCCCGGACCATGGAGGGCGGGACCGGATCGGCCGAGCACGACACACCTGATCTGAGGATCATCGTATCCAGTATTCAGGTTTTGGCGGAATACCACGGCTGGGAATCCTGGAGCAACTTCCCGGATGAGTTGGAACGCTTGCTGGAGCTCGTTACCCGCCACTCCGCTATTCCCACCCTCTTTGTCAGCGGTGATCGCCACTTTTCTGAAGTCTCGTCACGAGTCACCGACGGCCGCAGGCTTGTCGACGTTACCGCAAGCAGTATCAACATCCCGTATCCTGATCCGCAGCCGACCAGCAACAAGTTCCGCACGGGGAGCTATTACCTCGAGCCCAATACAACTCAGCTCACGATCCGGCGAACTCCGGAGCT
>CAYFQV010000057.1:4324-5415 GCA_964345195.1 uncultured Spirochaetaceae bacterium | reverse complement strand
TCGCTGGCTCCGCGTACTGGACGGCTTCGCAAGCCACTATCCCGCGCGGGGCGTTTCCAAAGATGACCCAGTTCGTCTCTTCTCGGCGCCGGGACGCACCGAGCTCGCGGGCAACCACACGGATCACAACGGTGGCGTTGTCCTTGCGGCGTCGGTCCACCTCGACACGATTGCCGCGGTCGCGCAGAGGAACGACCACCTGGTGCAGCTCTACTCTGAGGGTTTTCCGGAGCCCTTCGAAATCGATCTGAGAGATTTGACGCCACACACGGAGGAGCGCAACAGCCCGGCCGCACTACTGCGTGGGGTTGCGGCCGCCATGGATGGGGAAGGCTATCGCATAGGCGGCTTCGACGCTTACCTTTCGAGCGCGGTACCCGTCGGCTCAGGTCTCAGCTCCTCGGCATCCTTCGAGATCATGGTTGCAACAATCCACAGCGAGCTTTGGAACAACGGCGCGGCCGACAGTGTCACCATGGCGCGGGCCGGCCGCTTGGCGGAGAATCACTTCTTCGGTAAGCCGTGCGGGCTTATGGACCAGATCGCCTGCGCGCACGGCGCTGCGGTCCGCATCGATTTCGCCAATGAGAACGCACCCCGGCTCGAGGAGGTCGAATTCGCTCCTGCGCGGCACGGCTACCTCTTAACCGTGGTGAACACAGGCGGCAGCCATGCCGACCTAACCGACGACTACGCCGCCGTACCTGCAGAAATGCGGCAGATAGCCGAAGTCTTTGGGGTCGAGCGCCTCCGGGATACGAGCGAGACCGAGATCCTCAAACGAATCCCCGAGCTTCGGCGGCGCGTCGGCGACCGCGCACTGCTTCGGGCGATCCACTTTCACCGGGAGAACGCTCGTGTGGATCAACTCCTACGGGCGCTACGCAACGGGGCGTTCACCGACGCTCTCGAGGTACTGCGCAACTCCGCGAACTCTTCGTGGCGATTGTTGCAGAACTATGTGCCGACAGTGGAGCATAAAGAGCAGTCTATTGCGCTCACTGCAGCTCTCGTTGAACTGGAGTATCCGGAGGCCGTCGCGCGCGTTCACGGCGGCGGCTTTGCCGGCGCAATACAGGTGTACGTGCCCG
>CAYFQV010000057.1:0-4224 GCA_964345195.1 uncultured Spirochaetaceae bacterium | reverse complement strand
GCCAATGGCGACAACCGCGCCTTTCCCGCAGCAATGAGGTTATTCAGAACCCACGGAACGTAGATCTCGGCTTTTGGATCGTACGCGTAGTCCACGAGAAAGCGTGTTAACTCTCCCTCGAGCTGTTTGAAGAATGCCGGGGTGAACCCAAACAGATTCATGGACGTGAGCTCACTGCCGCTAAGCGTACGGTCCTCACCCTCAGCTCCGGTTACAATGCTCCCGGCCTCATAGCGGATATTCTTGTGCTCGGCAATGGAGCGCACATCGCCCTGCTCGTTTACTTCACAGAGCGCTCGCGAAACGCTACCGTGGGGAGAGAGCGTGCGATCGAGACGAAATCCCACTAAGCTATAGTGGTGTTCGTCAACGCTGCGACTCTTTAGGAAGTCCGCCATTGTTTGAAAAGACTCTCGACCGTAGAAGTCGTCGCCATTAATCATGGCGAACGGAACGGTGAGCTCATCGCGCGCCGCGTAGACCGCGTGCGCGGTTCCCCAGGGCTTAACTCGCGCCGCCGGAGGGTTGTATGTCCCGGGCAAGTCGTCGAGGCGTTGATTCACAAAGCTCACGTTCACATCGTCGGGTATCTTCCCGGCGAAAAACTCCTCAACATCGCCGCGAATCTCCTCGCGCACAACAAACACAATGCGGCGAAATCCGCTTTGAAGTGCATCGTAAAGGGAGTAATCGATCAGCGCCTCACCGTTCGGGCCGACGCCTTCAATCTGCTTGACACCGCCGAAGCGGCTTCCCATTCCTGCTGCCAGAACCAAAAGACCAATCTCGGCCTCGCTCTCATTCGTACCAGCCACACTCACTCCTTGATCTGCGTGCAACTTCGCGGTTGCTTCGAGCCCTCAGTGTACCTGTAGAGAAATACGGGAACAAGCGCCCGAAAGCGTGCCGGTCGCGTAACACTGAACGCTTCTTTCTCGGTTCACGAGCAGTGCGGAGACCTCGGCGACCGGAACCGGCACCGTAGCCGCCAACGCCGCGTTTTAAAGGCTTTGCACGACCCGGGAAAGCCGTGCTCGGATTTCGCTCGCGATGGGCTCCAGCTCGTCATTGCCCACGGCCTGCATGGACGCAACGGGATCGACTGCGGCAACTTCAACGCCCTCACCATCGGCGTCCTGCACGATCACGTTGCACGGCAGCATGGTGCCGAGCTTATCTTCTACGCTCAACGCTTTGTGGGCGAAGGACGGGTTACAAGCGCCCAAGATGCGGTAATTGCGAAACTCCTCGTCGAGCTTCTGTTTCATTGTCGACTTCACGTCGATCTCAGTGAGGACGCCGAAGCCTTCTTCGCCGAGGGCTTCCCGGACCCGATCAAGTGCCTGACTGAAAGAACCGGCAATGTTCCTCGAGATGTAGTAACTCATGTGTACCTCCTCGGTTTCGTTCCTCTTCCGGCCGGATTGCGTACGAAGTGGATTGCATGCTCACACAGTGCGCTCTTCCTCTTGCGGCAGATACCGACCGGGAACCGGCAACAAGATCGGTACATGCTCCCGAATTCGGCTATAACTCGGCCGCGCGGCCTCAATCTTGCGCTCCATCGCCGGAATGCTGTAGTACACAAAGAGTACGAGCATTGCCGACATACCGGCAACACTCCACCATGGCGCTCCCGCGGCAAGGCCAAATATCATGAGCCCCAACCAGAATCCGAGCTCCCCGAGGTAATTTGGATGCCGTGAGAAACGCCACAAGCCTATCACGCACGGCCCGGTGCCTCCGCTACGCTTGAACCGCCGCAACTGTTTATCCGCCGTCGCTTCAATTAGGATCGCGGACAGCGTCACAACCGCGGCAACCGTTGCGAGGGGTATACTGGAAATACCTCCCGTAACGACGAAGTAGACCGGCACCGAGGCCAAGAAAACGACGATCGTCGGAAAGAGATGGATGGCCGTTAGGCTCACCAGCCAATGCAGTCGGCCGAACTGCTCGCGAAACTCAACGTAACGCCAATCCTCATGCGTGCTTCCACCCCATCCGCTAGCCCAATTCCAGGTGAGCCGCACAGCCCACAACAGGCCGAGAACGATCACGAGCACGGCGACAGTATGCACCGAGCCGCCCTCGAGCGCCCATGCGACGTAGATAATCGGCGGGAACACACTCCAATAGGGGTCATAGACGCTCGAGTTGTTGAGCAAGATGCTCCCAATAAAAACAACCAACGTCGCAACTATGTCGGCAACAAGGGCACGCCGGAGGGCGGAATCTATGTCCGTAGCGTGGTAGACGAGGATGAATACAGCGATAGCAACTATGTAGGTAAGAAGCACGACCCGCAGGCCGTGACGACGAGGGTGATTTGCCATGTCCGGGGATAGTACCCCGGGAAATGCGACGGCACAAGGGCGCGGACGCCGACACGCGTGGACGCTACGCTTCGACTTTGCGCTGCGGATGATGAGCTCACTCGCCGGCCGAATCATCGGCTTGGTTGATTGCGGTCTGGTCGTCCTCCACCCGCCCCTCGGCCGTACCGAAGCTCTGCGCCGCACGACTACGATCCGCGTTTTCCAGAGCAATCCGGATAGCGTCGTGCCGCTGCATGGCGTCTCTGACAACATGTCGACGCAACTCGTAGACAAACACCGGGGTGACCGCACGAATCGTGGCGTTGCGACGGTCCCCTCGAAGAATGGCCATCTCGCCGAAGAAGTCACCCGGGAGAAGGGTCCCGAGCTCCTGCACAACCCCGTCGTGAACCCGGTGAACTCTGCATACGCCACGGGCCAACAGAAAGAGGCTCTCCCCTTGTTCGCTTTGTTGGATAATGCAATCTCCGGTTGTATAGCTACGCGGAGTCATCCGACGAGCCAACCATTCGAAGGCATCATGCGGTACCTCGGTGAAAAACGGAACCTTGCTCAGCAACTCACCGGGTGTAACGCTAAGTGAAACCACCCGACGGCGCGAGTTCTTTTCAAGAGCGGTATCCACCTCGGCGATGGTCTCTTCCCCGAGGCCTTCCGGCAACGCGCCATGCTCGATCCGCGCTCGCAGAATGTCGCGCTCGCTTTGCAGCACCAAACGGCGTGCCAAGCGTTCTTGCAGCGCCGAGACGAACTCAGGAAACTGCTCGGCAGCCTCATCCAAACGCCGACCGGCCGACATGTGCTCGTTCTCGAAGTCTTTTTTCACACGACGCACAACGGCCTGAGGAAACACGGCGAGGGACGAGATGCTTTCCAGATGCTTGAGCACCTGTTGGCTTCCCTGGAAGCGACCCCACGCCAACTCGTAAGAGAGCGTGAAGCGCCGGCGACGAATCCCTCTGGTCAATCGCGCCGGTATCGGTTGCTTCTCAATCGTGCGAAGCACACGCTCCGCCGCGCCCGCATACCATGTAGAAACTTCGGGAACCGACGAGCCGTGACGAACGGCATCCATGCGGCGTGCCACGAACAAATTAAGCTCCCGATATGCCCGTTCACCGACCTGACCGTGCTCGAACAGCTCTACATACGCCGCGCGCTCCTCTCCGTAGAGCTGTAGGTAGAGCATCTGCTCCTGTTCAGCCTCCGTAGCGGCGGACGCGCGGAGATCGGCGATCTCGTGCTCGAGGGCCTCTACGGAGCTCTGGTACTCCGCACGAATACGATCAAGAATCGGCTTAGAGAAGAGCCCCCCGGAAAGGAGTGCCGGCACGCGAGTGAGGGCATCCCGCTTTGCCTCCAAGCGACTGTCTTCGGCAATGAAGCGATCCGGTAAGGAGCGCCGATGCAGTCCGAGCAAACGAACTACCGGCTCGATGGTCGGAGCCTGTATCACGAGCGTGAACAGCACTGCGCCGATTACTAAGTTCACCAAAAGCTCTTTTTCCGCGAAGTCCGGTAGACTGAGGACGACCGCTAAAGCCACGGCCCCTCGCAGGCCACCCCAAAACAACACGCTCTTGTACCCGTGTTCCAACCGCCCTTCTCGGCCCGCCAGGGAGGCCAGGGGCACCACTCCGTAGGCCACAACAGCACGGGATAGGATCATGCCGAGGATCACCCAGAGCAGGATACCGCGGGCTTGCCACAGACTTACGACATCAACGCTCATGCCGACGAGAATAAAGATGAGCGCCGTAGCCACGAAGGAGACATAGCGCCAGAAATACTCGAGGTATTGCCGCACCTCAGGACTGACCTTGGTCCAGCCCCATCCGCTGAAAGTCAAACCCGCCGCCACCGTAGCCATGACCCCGCTCACCCC
>CAYFQV010000056.1:0-17956 GCA_964345195.1 uncultured Spirochaetaceae bacterium | reverse complement strand
CCGAGATCTCGGAGGGGTTCTGCTTGAGCATGAATCCTCCGCCTGGGCCGCGGACCGACTTAATGATGTCGGCTTTCTTGAGGCGGAAAAAGATCTGCTCCAGGAACTCCGGCGACAGGTCTTCTTCTTCAGCAATGGTCTTGATCGGCACGGGGCGGTCGCCCTCATGCAGCGCCAACGTTGTCAGCGCTCGCAGTGCATAGCGGCCTTTCGTTGTTACTCTCATGGCAATTCCCTCTCAATGTGAGGCCTACTGGTTGACTCGCTCCACGTACTCTCCTGATTCCGTGTTGACGAGTATTTTCTCTCCATTCTTGATGAAAATGGGGACTTTTACTTGGAGTCCGGTCTCCACCGTGACCGTCTTGGTTGCGCCGGTGACGGTGTCACCCTTTACGGCTTGGGGCGCCTCGGTAACGGTGTAGACCATTTTGTATGGAATGTTTATGTCGATCGGCTCGGTTTCCCACATGACTATTTCGTAGGTGTCCCCTTCGCGCATAAACTGTCCCTTATCGCGAAGGCCCTCTTCATGGACGCTGAACTGGTCGTAGGTGTCGGTATCCATGAAGTGATAGTCACTTCCATCACCGTAGAGAAACTGAGCCGGGCGCTCGAAGACCTCGGCCTCTTCAACCTGCTCGTGTGACTTAAGGGTCTCTCGAAGGACCTGTCCGCTTCGCAGATTCTTGAGCTTCACACGTACGAAGGCGGAGCCTTTTCCCGGATTTACGAACTCGCGCTCCGCCACCAGATGGGGTGCATCCTTCATAATCAGATGCATACCCTTTTCGATCTGACCAGCTTTAACCATTCTTTAGATTCCTCAGCGTATGGGTTTACTATATCATGGATCTAACAGGAAACGCCATAAGCTCTTCGATCTCTTGCGTACCCAAAAGTCCCATCAGCAGGCGATCCATACCCACGGCGACACCCGAAACGTCGTGCTGCAGGTCCGCAAAGAGCTCCGGGTACAAATCATCTATCCGATGGACAATTGAGTTGAACGTCTTCTTGCTGCGTTCAGAGTCGAAGAAGGCTCGAACCTCACGTGGGCTCAACGCTTCCGTGTAACAGTTTGCCACTTCCAAACCAAAAAGGTAAAGCTCCCAGCGCTCGCTCCAGGGGGAATTCGGCCGGTTCCGCGCCAAGGTGGGCACCTCGGCGGGGTAGTCCATGAGCACAGCTGCTTGGTCCCTCGGGATCGTCGGCTCGACATCCCGGACAAATATGCGGTTGAAGAGGCTCTCGAAGGTCTCCTGAGAAAGGTCGATGTCGCCGGCCGCCGCCGCAAGCACATCCTCATTCTCAGCCCAGCCCCCCGGCAGCCCGGCGCGGTCCCGCATAAGCGCGTCCACCGTATACTCCGCCCAGCGGAGCCCCCCCGGGTGCTCCCCCCGGGAAGCGAGTGGCAGCGGCTCTCGCTTGCGGGAGCGGCGGTAGTCGTTGATCTCCGGCGCCATGGCGCCGGTGAGATGGTCCAAGAAGCGGCGAAAAATCGTTACAGAGTCGCGATAGTCCGCGTTGCGGGTGTAGAACTCGAGCATGGTAAACTCGGGATTGTGCCGGCGCCCGAGCGACTCGGCGTTGCGGAAGGCCCGGGAGATCGAGAATAGCGACGGCCATCCATCCGCGAGCAGGCGTTTGAGAAAGACCTCCGGGGACGGGGTGAGGTAGAGCGGCGTCCCGGTCGGCGGCTCCGTGTAGGGCTGGATGTACCGCGTCTCGAAGACCTCCAGATGGGATTCCGGGATCAAGCTGTCCGACAGTACCGGTACCTCCACCTCTAGATATCCCGCATCACTGAGAAAGCGGCGGGTTTCCGCGTACAGCCGGGCACGCAGTTTTTGCGCTTCTGCCCCTTCCACCATGATGCCGGCATGATACCGCATTCGTCCGCGGCGTGTCCGGGTCGGGTCGGCGCCTGGGACCGGCGCTTGCAGCCGGAGCCCGGAGCCCGGATCTGCCCGCTCCCTTCCTGCCCTGCATTGAGACCTCTGTCCCCCCTCCGTCGGCCTGCGCTACACTGCGGGCATGGCATACGACTTCGATGAGCAGATCGACCGCCGTGGAACGGGCGCGGTGAAGCTGGATTACGGCCCCGTCGCAAAGCAGCGGGAGGAGCACCCGGATCTTATCCCACTGTGGGTCGCCGATATGGATCTGCCGGCGCCGGAGCCGGTTGTCCGCGCTCTGCGGCAGCGCGCCGAGCATCCCGTGTACGGGTATACGCTGGTACCGCAACGGCTGATAGACGCGTTTCGCGCGTGGCACCTGCGGCGGCACGGAACCGAAATCGCGGCGGATGAAATCTTAACGGTTACCGCGGTCATGCCGGCGGTACAGGCGGCTATAGACGCCTTCACCGAGCCGGGCGACGGGGTCGTGATCCAAACCCCGGTGTACTTTCCCTTCTATGATGCCGTTAGCAAGCAGGGGCGTAGCCTGCAGCGCAATCCCCTCCGGCGCGACGAGACGGGTCGCTACCGCATGGATCTGGATGATTTGCGGGCGCAGTTTCGTAACGGAGCGAAAATGCTCCTGCTGTGTTCTCCGCACAACCCGGTCGGACGCGTATGGAGCCGGGAGGAGTTGACCGCCCTCTCGGCGTTGTGCCGGGAGGAGGGCGCGATAGTGGTCTCCGACGAGATCCACTGCGATATCACGCTACACGGCAAGCGCTTCACATCCATGCTCTCCATGGACGAAGAGATGCGGCGCCACAGCGTTGTGACCACCTCGCCGAGCAAGACTTTCAACATTGCGGGGACATCCTGCGCGCAGCTTATTGTCCCCAATGCCGAGCGCCGCCGGAGCATGCGCCGGGCGAGTATGGCCCGGGGCATATGGATGCCCAACCTCTTTGGCGTGACGGCAAGCGAAGCGGCCTATGCCGAGGGTGAGGCCTGGCTAGGCGAGCTGCTCCCCTACCTGAGTGGGAACGACGCCGTGCTGCGCGAGGAGTTTGCCGCGGGAGCTCCGGATGTACAGGTGGCGGAGCTCGAGGGGACCTTCATCCCGTGGCTCGACTTCACCGCTGTTCTTGCCGAAAGCGGCAAGACTCATGACGAGCTTCGCGGGGCGATCGAGCAGGAAGGGGTATGGCTCTCCGACGGGCGGCTCTTCGGCTCGGAAGGGGAAGGCTTTCAGCGCATCAATATTGCCGCTTCCAGGACTGTGGTGCGTGAGGCCGCGCGGCGCATTATCCGGGCGGTCCGGCGCTTGTAGCCGCGCTTCATGGACGCAGCGGCGGCGGCGGACGTATACTCTGCTGCACCATGACATTGGTTTTAGGCGCCCTCGACGGGGAAATTGAGCAGCTGGTTCAGGCTCTCAGTGATCGGAAGACGGAGACGCGGCACCGACAACGAGTTCACACCGGCAGCATTGCCGGCCGGCAGGTGGTGCTTGCTAAGAGCGGCGTTGGTAAGGTCTACAGTGCAGCGGTTGCTCAGCACCTTATCGATCTCTACGAGCCCGCGCAGCTGATATTCACCGGTGTCGCCGGTGCGCTGAACCCGGACTACGCAATCGGGGATCTCGTGGTTGCCCGAGACTGCATGCAGTACGATATGGACGCCCGCGCTCTCGGCTTCGCTCGCGGGGAAGTGCCGTATACCGAGTTTCGCGAGTTTGCCTGTGATCCCGCTTTGATTCGAGCCGCCTCATCCGTTCCCACGGAGGGAGAACAGGTGCACGTCGGTCGCATTCTTACCGGCGACCGCTTCGTCACCACCGCGAACGAGAGCGAGTATGCCTTCCTTCGCCGAGAGCTCTTCGGGGATGTCGTGGAGATGGAAGGCGCCGCGGTGGGAATGGTGGCGACTTTGAACGATCTGCCCTTTGTGATAGCGCGCACCGTCTCCGACCGGGCGGACGCGGATACCGGCTCGAGCTTCGCCGAGCTGCTCGACCGCGCCGCAGGCCACGCGCGTGCGCTTGTTCGACACATTTTGGAAAACCTCTAAGGACTGCATATGTACGGCTTTACTCGCTACTCCCGCACCGACTTGCCGGAGTATCACGGAACTGGTTACTGGTTCATCCACGATCAAAGTGGAGCGCAGGTATACCACCTTCACAACGATGATCCCGAAAACACCTTCGCCTTGGCCTTTCGCACGCCGCCTCCGGATTCGACCGGCGTGGCGCACATTCTCGAGCACAGCGTGCTCTCGGGCTCCCGGGAGTATCCGCTGAAGGATCCCTTTCTCCATCTGCTCAAGGGGAGCATGAACACCTTCCTCAACGCCCTGACCTTCCCGGATAAGACGGTCTACCCCGCGAGCAGTCCCGTCGAGAAGGATCTGTTCAACATCCTCGAGGTATACGGAGATGCGGTGTTTTTCCCGCTCCTCAAGAAGGAGCTCTTTCAGCAAGAGGGACACCGTCTGCAGTTTCGCGCCGACGGCACCCTCGAGCGCACCGGTGTCGTGCTAAATGAGATGAAGGGCGCCCGCGCCACCCACGACTCCGTTGCGGGAGACTGGGCCATCCGGGCGCTCATGCCGGATACGCCCTACGGACTGGACTCCGGCGGAGATCCCGCGGAAATCCCCCGCCTGAGCTACGAGGCCTTCGTCGACTTTCATGGCCGCTACTATCATCCCTCGAACTGTCAGATATTCCTGTACGGCAACATTCCGACCGAGCGCTATCTCGACCTTCTGAACCGGCGTTTTCTCTCACACTTTAGCGCGCAGGATCGCCCAGGCGGTATTGTCGAGCAGCCGCGCTGGTCCCAGCCGCGAGAGCTGGAGCGCAGCTTCCCGCTCGAGCTGCCCGAAGAAGATGATGATGCGGGCGCGGCCACGGATCCGGCGGCCGGTCAATCCTCGGTAACGCTGAATTGGTTGCTCTTTCCCGTGACCGAGGAGGTGAAGGTGCAAGCCCTCGAGGTTCTGGCGGAGGCGCTCCTCGGCCATTCCGGCTCACCCCTCCAGAAACTGATCACCGAGTCCGAGCTCGGAGAGGATCTCTCCGGGCCCAGCGGTATTGAGACGGAGTTGCGGGAGACGAGCTTCTCAGTCGGTATGCGCGGTACGAGTCCGGATAAGAAAGACGAGATCGTCTCGCTTATTGAAGGGGAGTTGCAGCGCCTCGCCCGTGAGGGTATTCCTGAGTCGATCATCACCGGTGCCATGCGTACGGTGGAGTTCCGCAACCGAGAGATTCGGAGCGGCTCCACGGGTATCCGGCTGGCCGGTCGGATCTACCGCGGGTGGCTTCACGACACCGCGCCGGAAACGACCTTGGAGTTTCGGCGACCCTTCGAGGCCGTAAAGGCCGCCGTCCGGGATGATCCTCGCTACTTCGAAAAGATGATTCAGGACTACCTCCTGGAGAATCCCCACCGGACGACCTTGATCGTACGCCCCGACGCGGACCAACTCGAGCGAGAACGGCAGGAAGCCGAGCGAGAGCTCGCGGAGGTGGCCGCCTCTTTGCAGGAAGAGGACCGCGCGCGAATCCGCCGCGAACAGGAGGCTCTCGAGTCGCTGCAGGGGCAGGAGGACCGGTCGGAGGACGTGGCCAAGCTCCCGACCTTGACCGTGGAGGATGCCCCGCGGACGGTGCCGCGGATCCCCGAGCGCGTATGGCATACCAGTGATGGCGCTCCGGTACTCCATCACGAAGTATTCACCAACGGCGTTGTATACATCGACCTTGCCTTCGCCTTGGACGACATCTCCGAGGAATTACTCCCCTACGTTCCACTGTTCACCACGGCGGTCACCGAGACCGGGCTTTCCGACCTCAGCTATGACGCTCTGTCCGGCGAGATCTCGCTTAAGACCGGTGGCGTGGGGCTATCGGCGGAGGTGTCCCGCGTACATGAGGGTTCCGAGGACGATGAAGCCGGTAGCGGTAACGGGAGCGGGCCTTCAGGTCCTCGTGCCTACATCCATGCCCGAATGAAATGTCTCGAAGAATCCGCGGAGGAGGCCTTCGAGCTGTTCATTCGTATGCTCACGGATGCAGACCTTAGCAACGGCGCTCGGCTCGAGACGCTGGTGCAAGAGCTGCGCAACGACTATCGCTCGGCAGTGCTTCCGAATGGGCACAGCTTTGCCGCGCTCCGCTCAGCCCGGGGCGTATCCGGAACCGCGAGGGTCGAAGATGTATGGCGCGGCATCTCCCAGTACTTCTTTCTCCGGGAAATCGACTCGGCCGAGGCGCTTGCCAAGGTTGGAGAGGCGCTGGAGACACTGCGGGAGAGTGTTCTCATCCGCAGCCGGGTCATTGCATCGATCACCGCGGAGGAGCGTGTTGCCGATCAGATCGGTCAGCTGCTCGAGGGCTCCCTGGCGCGCCTGCCCATGGGCAGCGCATCCGAGGCGACACATGGCCTACCGATCGGAAGAACCGAGATTCCCCGCTACGAGTCCCTTGTCGTCGGCGCAGCGGTCAACTACGTAGCGGTGTCGCTGCGAGGAACGGCCTACGGAAGCCCTGCATACGCCGCGGAAGCCGCCCTGGCGCACATCCTGAGGACCGGACGGCTCTGGGAGTTGATCCGGATGAAGGGGGGCGCATACGGGGCATTCGCCACGACGCGAGGTTTGGAGGAGCTGTTCAGTTTCGTGTCCTATCGCGATCCGCATGTTTTGCCGACAATCGAGTCGTATGGGCAGGCGGTGAATGAGCTTGCCCAGGCGGCACCGGATGCGCGCACGGTCGAGCTCGCCGTCATTGCCATGGTGGGCCGAGAGCAGCGCCCGCTGTCACCCGGGGAGCAGAACTCCTATGCGCTGCGGTGGCACCTTCTTGGGCTGACCCCGGAGCTCCGACAGGCGCACCGGGATTACGTGCTGCAGTTGAAACCGGAAGCCGTCCAAGCCGCGGCGGCGCGTGTTCACGAGCGTCTCGACCAGGCGTACGTTGCGGTGCTCGGTGGGCGCCGTGCTCTCGATCACGCGGCGGAGACGATTCCGGCGCTAAAGGAGCATGTCCTCGAAGTGCCGGTCTAGGTCTATCATGCAGGGAAGGAATGCCGGGGCCGGGTGCGCCGGTATGGCGGCGTCCCGGTAAAGAGGAGGCTCGAAGTGAAGCGAAGCTCGAATGTAGCGATTGTTCTCACGCTTATCTGTTTCGCGCTCGTCAGTGCAGGGGCGGCGTTCGGCCAATCGGATGGGTCCGGGGCACCGGATGCGTCTGAAGCTTCCGATCCCACCCTCCGGGCACTCGGCGCGGTTGGTATCTCGAATCTGTACTTCGGATATGTTTCCCTGGCCAGCGTCGCCGACGGCTACGCTTCGGGCGCCTACGCCGGAGAAACGTCGATCTCCCTGGCGCGGGAGTCGATGGCGTTTCATCGCACCGCACGGAGTGAGCTGCAGTCCCTCTTGGACGCCGGCCGCCTTGCCGCGGAAGAGCGTCCCATCCTTCAAGATATGATTGAGGCCCACGGGCTTCTCATCCGTCAGGCCGAGGGGCTGATCACCTTCGTGAGCAATCCCGGAGAAAGCGACGACTTCCGCCGCTTTCGGGATGAGGCGTGGCAGCTTATCTCCGGGCTCCTTGCCGGCGGTGAAGATGTGACCACGCCTCCGACCGATCCCTCCGGCGACCCCGCCGAGTAAGCGGGGCGGGACCGGCCGCGACGGTGGTGCGGTCGCCGCGGGCCGGCGAGCGTCCGGGACCGCAGGACGGCGAGCGCCCGCCCGCGCGAGTCCGCTCGGGCCTTCGCGGAAACAATCTCCCTCGGTGCGCATTGCAAAGTACTTGACATTGCAAAGTTCCCGTAGCATGGTATGGCTCATGAAGCCTTCTCCCCACGCTCAGCTCGAGCTCATCTATCGGCAGTTGGGGCGCAGTAGCGGATTTCGCGGCTTCAAACCGGGATTCCTGCTGGCGGTTGCGGTCGCGGCGGGGGTGTCGACGATCGTCACCTCACTGCCGGGACTCTTCGACTCCGTATATCACGTCGCCGTCGCCTGGATCGGTGTTGCCGTCGTGATTGCCTCGGCGGTGTTCGCACTGGTCCTGCTGCCGGCGCTACGCTCGAGCTCGACCATCCGGCGAGCCGCCGCTCAGGCAACGGGCATGCAGATGGTCTTCCCCATGAGTGTGGGTGCTGTCATGACCTTGATCGTTCTCTTGGACCATCCCACGGCCGTTCCCTACCTCCCGGCGGCGTGGCTCGCAATCTTCGCCTTGGGCGTGTCGGCGCTCTCCGGTTTGATCCGGGAGCGGGTAGAGTACGTCGCGCTCTTCTACGTGCTCGCCGCGATCGCCGCCTATCTCGTCAATCCGGACGCCGCGCCCGCCTTTGGACTCACGGTCGGCGTTTCCTTCACACTCGGGCATCTTTTCACGGCGTGGGTCTTGAGCGTCCCTAAGGAACGTGTCAGCGCGGACGCCCGCGACGAACTCGGCGAGCGTGACTTAGACGGGAATGAATCATGAGTGGTGGAAGATACGCCTACCAGAGTCTGGACGCCCTGCTTCACGCCCCGGCGCGTTTGAGCATTGTGACGGCACTGTACGCAAACGGCGCCGGCCTGACCTTCGTTGAGCTACGGGACCTCTGCGAGCTCTCGGACGGCAATCTCAGTCGCCATCTGCAACGGCTCGAGTCGGAAGAGGTGGTGTATTCTGAGAAAGACTTCGTAGATCGCGTACCGCAGACCACTCTCCGAATGACAAAGGACGGGGAAGCGCGATTCGAGCGCTACCTAGAGCAACTCCGCGCCATTGTCGAGCGTGATGTCCCGGGAGAGGCCGTCCGTTCAAACCCAAATCTTCGCTTGGCTACGGATGAGTAAGGAGGGGAGTCGTCTATGCAAGAAGAGGAGTACAACCTGGAGCGCGTGCCGAAGCATATCGGGATCATTATGGACGGCAACGGCCGCTGGGCAAGCATGCGAGGCATGCGCCGGTCCCGTGGCCACCGTGCCGGAGTAGATGCGGTGAAGCGCGTTCTTCGCGAAGCTATCACTCTCGGCGTTGAGCACCTTACCATCTACGCCTTCTCTACGGAGAACTGGCTGCGATCCAAGGAGGAGGTGCGCTTTCTTATGGGCCTTCTGGCCCGGCATCTCCGCTCTGAGTATCAGTTCTACCGGGATAACAACATCCGAGTGCTTCACATTGGTGATTCCGCAGGTCTGCCCGGGGAGGTTCAACGGGAGCTTAATCGAGTGACTGCCGAGACCGCGGACAACACGGCGATCACCCTCAACATGGCGGTAAACTACGGAGGACGGGATGAGATCGTCCGGGCGGTGAATCGGTGGCTTGCGGAAGGCGGCGGGGAATCCGGGGATCCCCTGTGCGAGGCCGACCTCACCGCCCACCTCGACCTTGCCACGGTGCCGGATCCGGACATGCTCATTCGCACGGGAGGGCAACGCAGGCTTAGCAACTTCCTGCTCTGGGAGAGCGCCTACACAGAGCTCTACCTCAGCGAGCGCCTTTGGCCGGACTGGGGTGCGGCCGATCTGCGGGAGGCGATCGCCGAGTTCGGACGGCGGAAGCGCAACTTCGGCGGCATGCCCGCGCCCGAGGGGCAGGAATCCCACGCAACTACACGGCAGGCGGTGAGCTGAGCGCGGCCACCTGCAAACATGGGGTGGGATCTCCGCGGGGGCAACTCACCCCAGCCGCTCCTGCAGCTTTCGGATGCTAATCGGCGCCGAGCCCTCGAAGTGGTTGTTGATGTTCACAATGACCTCGTGGCCCTCGGCAACCATGCTGCGGATCATGTCGGCTATATGATCGAGCTTTTCGTCCATGGGCTGAACAACCTGGTTCCACTTCTTCTTTGTGAGCTTCTCAATCCCCCGGCGATCCGGGCCCATTAAGCGCAGGATCACGGGACTGCGCATGTAAGGCCGAGCGATTGCAAAGGTTTGGGACGCCGGCGCTAAGTAGTATCCGTCGACCAGAATCGGGGATATTCGGTGCTCGTCGAGGAAGGCGAAGAACTCCGGCGTGAGATACCGGGGATTTCGGGTCTCGAGGGCGAAGTTCCAGTCGTCGGTTGGAAGCTCCGCTAAGAACGGGGCCAGGCGCTCCTCGAACGTGCCGAGGTCCTTCATTTTCTGCTTGTTGAGGTACTCGAATTGGAACATGAGCGCGCGGGTTTGGGCCCGCATGGGCTCAATGAAGGAGAGGAAGTCCTTCAAAAGCGGCAGTGATAGGAAGTAGGGGTTGGGCTTACCGCCGTGCTTCGGGTCGCGCTTGTAGAAGTGGGTCAGGGTTATGCTGTTGGGAAGCTTGATGGTGAAGCGGAAGTCTTGTGGTACCGCCGCCAGGTAGCGCGCCACATCTTCCACCTTCGGCATTCCGATCTTGTCCTCTGCGAAGAGGGACCAGAACCACTGATCGATCTCGACGGTGTCGAAGGAGCGGGCGTACTCGGCCAGGTAATCAACGCCGTCGGCGGAGTAGACCAGCCCCTCCCAACTCGGGAACTTCCAACTGCAGGCGCCGATCCGCACTCCCTTCACATGACCACCCTCGTAAGGTCCCGGTGCCGGGTTACTCTCCTAGTTCTCGAGCGATGCGCAGGACTTCCGGCAAGAGCTGTTTCTTGCGAGAGAGCACGCCGCCGAGCCGAAACATGCGGTGATTGAGCCGCGGATAGGTGAGCTTCTCGTCACCCGCTTTAAACTCGTTTGTGAGGAGCAAGCTGTCGCCCTTTACGACATCAGTGATCATGAGCATGACCCAGGACAGTCCCTTTTTCTGAGCAATGTCGTCCAGGGCGCGCTCCAAGCGGTCGGCGTAGGAGTTGGCGTCCATCAGTGTCGTCACCTCGGCCTGGCCGATGCCGATCTTGAGGCCGGCTTCATCGTATACCTTGAAATCCGCGGTGACGATCTCGTGAGGCTCGCGCTCCTGTAGGGCCTTCAGCCGAGAGAAGAGCCGCTTGGTCTGGTCGTCCCGGGAGATGCCGGTTATCTCCTCGAGATGCTCAACCGCCCGTCGGTCGACGTCGGTGGCAGTCGGCGATTGCAGGTTCACTGTGTCCGAGAGGATACCGGAGAAGAGGATGAGCGCCATGTCTCGGGGAATTTCAATGCGATGGGAGTTGTACTCTTGCCAGACTATCGTACAGGTACTGCCCACCGGCCGGGTTTGTACCGATATCGGCTCGGAAGTCTTCGGGGCGTCGAGGCGGTGGTGGTCGACGATCTCGAGAATTTCCGCGGACTCGGCCCCGCCGACCGCTTGGTCGAGCTCGTTGTGGTCCATGAGGATCAGCTTCCGGCGTGGGCGCTCAATGAAAGAGCGCCGGGTAACCATGCCGGTGAAGCGACCGTCTTGGAATACGGGAAAGCCGCGGTACTCACTGCCGAGGAGTTGGGACTTTGCAACGTCGAAGGCGGTGTCGGTGTCTACCCGGGGCACGTTGCGATCGAGGAGCATATCGATCTCCGAGCTCAGGCGCAAGAGGCGGATCGACTCGGCGGTATCCGTGTCGGACAGGTAGACGGTTCCCTCGTAGGAGGAGAAGTCCACGGTCAGCTCCGACTCGGCTTCGAGCCCGGTTATGACGATCGCCGGGAAGCGGCGTCGGATCGCGTAGTCGAGGATCTCCGAACGGTTACCCACGATCAGCAAGGGTTCCCGTGAGAGCCGCTCGATCCGCTCAACCGCACGCTTTTCCGGCATGGCTCCGGTTGCAAGCGGGGCAACGAACTCCCGCATCTTCCCGCGTTTGAGGAAGCGTCCCGGCAGCACTCGCTCGAAGTTATCCGTGGAGAAGCGGTACTCCGGCCGCTCGCCGGCGTGAAAGGCGGAGGCGTAGTCCGCGATCTCATTCACACCGACCACACCCGCGAACGAGCCGTCGTCTTCGCAGACCGGAATGGCGCTGATGGTGCGCTCTTTGACAATTTCGAAGGCGCGCAGCACCGGATCCGTGGGGTGCAGGCAGAAGTCGTAGCGCTTGACGACATCTCCCACCGTCGGCTCGATCGAGGTCACGTGCTCCGGAAGGGGAACCTGCGCCTGTTGGTACACATCTCGGATCTGTTGGCTCAAGGTCCCGGACCGGATTGCCACGTAGCTGTTCTCCGGATGGAGCTGCTGCTTCAGGTGGGCGTAGGCCGTCGCCGAGCAGCTACAGTCCATGTCGGGGTTCTGATGACCCGCAACCAGTATCTCGCTCATTCCCCGTAAGATACTATCCGCGAGGAAAAGCGTCATTCCGCGACGGCGAGCGCCGCTGAGAACTAAGCTTCTCGGAGCTGCCGGACGCGCACGACCACTGCCTGACCGAATACGGATACGCCCGCGTTCAGCACCACCAGCCCGAGCGTACCCATGACGAACCAGGGATCTCCCGCCGCCTTGCGGATAATCGCTTCGCCGACAACGCTGACGCCCGCGCCGATCAGAATCAAACCAGCGATTGAAAAGACAAGCCACATTATCTTGCTACTCATGGCGGTGAGTATATCGCAAGCTCGCCTGGGGGTGGAGGGCCGGTTTGACGCTCTTTTGCGCCTGGGCTATACATTGTGGATCATGAAGGTGGTCATCGTTGGAGCGGGGGCCGTGGGCTTCCAGCTTGCACGGCAACTCGTTGCCGAGAATCGAGATGTCGTACTCATTGAGAAAGACTCGGGGGCGGCGGACTACGCCGAACAGCGCCTCGACTGCATGGTCATCCGAGAGGCCGGGAACAACTTGGGGGTTCTCCGGCGTGCCGGCACCGAGACAGCCGACTTTTTCCTGAGTGTCACCGACTCCGACGAGGTTAACCTCATTGCCTGCGCGTTAGCGGCCAGTGAGTTCAAGCGCCCGTACCGTATGGCGCGGGTGCGGAACCTGGATTACACGCGCTCACGAATAGCCGACAAGGGCTTTCTCGGCATCGACTTCATTGTGAACCCTGAGATAGAGGCCGCAAACGCTCTGCTGCGCAGCATTGAGCGCGGCGCCATGAGTGACGTCATGCTCTTCGAAGAGGGCAACGTTCAGATGCGCAACGTTACCGTCGCACGGGGCTCCTACTTCCTCGGGAAGACGCTTCAGCAGTCGGCTATGGAGGCTGATTTCGATTTCTTGGTCGCGGCGGTGCTGCGGGGCAACGATTACCTTATTCCATCCGGTGACACCGTCATCCATGAGGGAGACGTTCTCTACATTGTCGCCAATGAGACCAACTTCGAACGGCTGTTTGCACGGCTCGGCAAGCCGAAGAAGCCGTTGCGGCGCATCATTCTGGTGGGGGGCGGAAAGATCGGCACTCTGGTTCTGCGGGGTATCCTCGATAGCCAGAAGAAGCCGCCGAAGCCTGGTGTTCGTCGGCTTTTGCATCGACTTTCGGCGGGTGCGCGGCAGAGCATCAAGGTTGTCGAGCGCAACCATGCGCGCGCGAAGGAGCTGAACGATCAGTTTCCGGAGGCGCTGGTTATCAACGCGGATATCTCAGACGAAGGGATATTCGAAGAAGAGCATTTCGCAAACTCGGACTTGGTGGTTGCGGCAACGGAAGATCAAGAGCTCAACATGGTAACGGCGATCTACGCCAAGACCCTCGGCATCAAGCGCAGCGTTGTTCTGGTGAACAAGTCCAACTACACCAAGATAGCCACCAATCTTGGGATCGATGTCGCGGTCAGCCTCAAATCCGCGGTGGTTAGCTCCATGTTAAAGATCATTCGCCGTGGGCGCATCAAAAGCCTCCATACCATCTCCGACGGAAAACTGGAGGTGCTCGAGTTCGAGGTCGACGCCGAGAGCTCGGCGGCGAACAAGACAATTCGACAGCTGAAGCTGCCTGGTAGCTCGCTCATTGTCTCGCTGGCGCGGGAGGGCACGAATATCATCCCAGGGGGAGACGATCGAATCGAAGCGGATGATCACGTAGTCGTTATCGTCAAGAAGGACTTCGTGAATCGGGTGCAGCGCTACTTCAACGCGAGCTCATGAACCTCAAACTCGTTTTCCGCATTCTCGCTATCCTGCTTCTCCTCCTCTGCGTGGTCATGCTCGCGCCGGTGGCGGTGGCCCTGATTTACGGGGAGACCGAAACGCTCCCGGCCTTTCTCATTCCACTCGGAGTCGCGGCGGCCGGATCGGTCGCGTATATCCTGTTCGTGCGCACCGAGGCGTCGAATCTTCCGACTCGCGCCGGTTTTCTTTTGGTATCACTTGCATGGTTGGTTGCGAGCCTATTCGGGGCGCTACCCTTCGTCATCTCCGGGGCGATTCCTCGCTTCGTGAACGCCTTCTTTGAAACCATGTCCGGCTTTAGCACCACCGGGGCGTCGATCTTGACTGATATCGAGGCACTTCCTCGGAGCATGCTCTTTTGGCGCTCTCTGACTCACTGGCTCGGCGGCATGGGCATCATTGTGCTGACCGTGGCGATCTTCCCCATCCTGGGGATCGGCGGACTGCAGCTCATCAAGGCTGAGGCACCGGGCCCGACGGTCGATAAGATCACCCCCAAGGTTACGGAAACCGCCAAGGTTCTGTGGATGACCTACTTCCTCCTCACGGCGGCGGAGGTGATCCTACTGCTGATCGGCGGTATGAATCTGTACGACGCCTTCACCCACACCTTCGCAACGGTAGCAACCGGCGGCTTCTCCCCGAAGGCGGCAAGCGTCGGTCACTACGATTCCGCCTTTATTGACGGCGTCATTACGCTGTTCATGGTGCTCGCCGGCATCAATTTCGCCCTGTACTACAAACTCTTTGTCGGGCGCTTAGAGTCGGTGTATCGGGACTCGGAGGTCCGCGCCTATCTGGGCATCTTTTTTATTGTCACCGTGGCCATGGCGCTCGCTCTTCGGGTGAACGGCGTCTACGACAGCTTCGGCGAAAGCATCCGCTATGGAAGCTTCCAAGTAGCCTCCATCCTCACGACGACCGGCTACGCGACCGCCGATTTCGCCGTGTGGCCCGCCGCGGCCCAGGTGCTGCTGTTTTTGCTCATGTTCGTCGGCGGCTCCTCCGGCTCTACCGGCGGTGGCATTAAAGTCGTGCGGATTATCACGCTCTTGAAGCAGGCGGCGAATGAGATGAACTTCCTGCTTCACCCCCGGGGGGTCTTCTCCATTAAGCTCAGCGGCGGCACGGTCAAGAAGAACGTCGTGTACGCCATCTCGGGTTTCGTTATCCTCTACATTTTCCTGATTCTCCTCACCACGGTCGTGGTCGGACTATCAGGATTCGACCTCATGACCTCCATATCCACCGCCCTTGCAAGCTTGGGCAATATTGGTCCGGGCTTCGCCATGGTTGGACCCACCGAGAACTACGCCTTCTTCCCCGATCATATCAAGTGGTTTCTGAGCTTCGTCATGATGATGGGCCGTTTGGAGGTGTTCACCGTGCTTATCCTCTTCACGCCGCGCTTTTGGAAGCGGTGAGTTAAACGTGCTACTCCGCGCGCGGGGCGAGATCCTCCGGCGCTCGCATGAGGAAACGTTCCGAACCGTAGGCGGCAAGCTCCTCCCGTAGCGCAATGATCTCACGAAATTCCGCGGGGAGCCGGCCGCTCGGGTCGCTTGTAAGGCCCATCCGTTCGAGAGCCGTCGGCAACAGCCCGAGCGCGGTAAGCGACGCAAAGGGATCCTCGACGCCGGTGAACTCCTCGAACCGCAGCTCACGGTCGCCCGGGAGAATGTCGCGCAGTACTTCCACGGCGGTCCGGAGCCCGCCGACGCTGTCCACGAGTCCGCGCTCCTCCGCTTGCACACCCGTCCATACCTGGCCCCGGGCGACGGCGTCGACACTGTCCTTGGACATGTCTCTGCCGTCGGATACCGTCTGCACGAAGCTGTCGTACGTTGCCAGGATGCCCTCTTCCAAGCGTTCCCGCTCGTCCGCCGACAGTTCGCGGTAGATCGCCGCGAAATCCGCGTTTTCGCCCCGGAGTATCGATTCCCAGTTCACACTGTAGCGTTGGGAGAGCTCGGAAATGTTGAACGCCAAGGCGACGACGCCGATCGACCCGGTGACGCTGCTTGCCTGGGCCACAACATGGTCCGCCGGTGCCGCAATGTAGTAGCCACCGCTTGCCGCCGTGGCGCCCATGGAGACGACCACCGGTTTTGCGTTTTCACCTTGCGTGGTTTTCTTGACCTCCCGGGCAATAATGTCGGAGGCCAGACTCGATCCCCCGCCGGAGTCAATGCGTATGAGAACGGCGTCTATGCTGCGGTCGTTTCGGGCTTCTCGGATCGCTCGCGCCATGGTCTCACTGCCAATGCTCCCACCCGGCTGCCCCTCGCCGGTGACAATGCTGCCGATCGCGTAGATGATCGCGACCCGGTGCTCCGGCGCGTTGCTCCAGCTGGTCTCCATTTCTCGGTCGAAGCGCGCCGGCGACGGCGACGAACCGTCGGTCAGTTCCGCAACGGCTTCATCGACCTCGTCCGGATGGAGGAGCTCATCCACCAGTCCCGCCTCAAGTGCGGAATCGGCGGTCAGGTAGGGTCCGCCGTCTATCACCTCTCGGGCCGAGCCCGATAGGCGATCTCCGCGCCCCTCGGCGATCATGGCCGCGAACTCCTCGTAGAGCCCGTCGTAGAGGGTTTCCAGGTTTTCTCGTTCAGCCCCGGTTCGCTCCGACTCGGAGAGGATATTGTACGCGCTTTTGGCCGGGTGGCTTCGAATGTTGGAGATGCCGATCCCAATGCGGTCGAGGAGTCCGCCGACGTAGGGTTGCGCGCTCGCGAGACCGGTGAGGGCGACGGTACCCTGCGGGTGGAGGTAGACGGCATCCGCAATTCCGCCGGCGAAGGCGTAGTTGAGGTTGCCCACACTGTTGTAGTAGAAGACCACCTTTTTGCCGGCGTCCTTGAACTTCCGCAACGCCGCGTGCAAGTCCTGTATATTGGCGAAGGAAATTTGCAGCTGATGGTTCCTGAACAGGATGCCTTCCACCCGGGGGTCATCGGTGAGCCGATCGATTTGATCGAGAACCTCCGGCAGAGCCGCCTGATTGCCGATCTGCGTGAAGTTGCCGAGACCAATTGGACCGGAACGCTCGATGATCCGTGGTCCGGGCTCGTACTCGGCCACGTAGCTGTTCTCCAGGACCCTCGGGCTCGGGAAGCGCTGCGGCGAGATGTGCACGAAGCTGCGCACACCCTCCGAAGTCGTGGCATCGGCATCCGCCTCTCTAGCGCTTGCGCCGTAGTATGCAGCGCCGCTGCGGACGCTGCCGTAGGAGAGGACGGCGCCGATGCTGAAGGCGCCGCGCCGCGGATCGAAGCTCCCGTCGAGGGTCACTCCCGTGGGCGCATGAACGGATACCCCAATGCGGGGAACACTGAGCCCATCGTCCTGCGAGTAATGCAGTTGCCCGTCGAGAGTAAGGGCGTCTCCGAAACGATCCGAAAACGCGAAGGGCCGTAGTCCGAGACCCAGCCCGCCGGCGAGCTCTCCCGCCGTGTTGCCATTCGCGGTCGCAGCGACGGAGAGATAGTCGAGCGGGCGGTGCAGCACGCCTGTTCGATAGCTGAAGTTGCGGAAATCCAGGTCGGCAATGCCCGCCGAGGCGCCGACGTATAGATTATCGATGATCTCGAAGCCCAGGCCGATATCGTGGAGATTTCGGTCGCCTCGGCGCCGGTAGGCGTAGTCGGTTCCGAAGCCGTTGGAGTACAGGCTTAGCCCTTCGAGGACCTCCTCGAAGCTCTCCGGGGACGCCTGAGTCGCAAATGGATAGCGGTACGAGAGGGCAATGCCCCGACCCTTGCCCACGCCGATCGCCGCGGGGTTGGCGAAAAGGGCGGCGTAGCCGTCCTCCGTTGCGATTGACCGAGCTGCTCCCGCGGTCTCCGGGGCGGTGTAGGCGCCGCCGGAGCCGGCGCCGTCCGAATCGGCGGCGCGGAGGGCGTTGGGCACCGCAAGCGTGCTCAGCGTGAGCAGCGCGGTCGCGACAACAACGGTATATACGGAAGGGACAAGGGCGCTATCTGTGCGTTTCATGCCCTATAGGGTACGCAGCCTCGTCGGAGGGCGGCAATGATCGTGA
>CAYFQV010000055.1:13080-18182 GCA_964345195.1 uncultured Spirochaetaceae bacterium | reverse complement strand
CGGCGCTCACCAGTACCGCCGCTCGTCACTGCGGCCGAGGAACTCTTGAATATCCACCGGCGCCCCGGTCTTAACGGACTCCTCGGCGGCCACGCCGATCACGACCGACCAGTAGCCCTCTTCGACGGTCGGAGCGTTTTTATCATTACCGGCAATGAGCTCCAAAAAGCTACGGTGTGCGTAGAAGTCCGCGCCACTGTGACCCGTTTCGCGGACCACACCGGCATAGCGCGGCTCGCTCAGGCGGCTCGTACCGGACTCCCCGCGATAGAGCTCTAAGCCCGATTGCAGTCCCGTTTCATGCAGAAAGTCCTCCTGCTGAAACGTTCGCAGGCGGCCGCCGCTCGCACAGACAATGAATTCCTCGTAAAAGAGCGGGACGAACATGGCCAAGTCGAAGGTGGCGCGGATACCGTTCTCGTACTCTATGATGACCGAGGCGCTGTCGAGAATGTCGGCCCGCGCCCCGTGATACTCGAAGTCCGCGTAGTTTGCCGCCTGACGGCCACTGGCAAACACGAGGGCCGGACGGGATTCGGCGAAGAGGTTGAAGATGTCGAAGTAGTGACAGCACTTCTCTACAAGCGTGCCGCCGGAGTAGCTGCTGAACTTGTTCCACTGTCCAACCTTGTCCAGGAACGGAATACGATGTTCCTGAAGGCTCATGCTCTTCACGTCTCCGAGGGAGCGTTGCTTCACAACTTCCTGGATTGCGTCCGCGTATGTGGCTTTGAAGCGGTACTGTAATCCCACCTGAATCGGAACGCCGGCGGAAAAGCCGAGCCGCACCATTGCCGCGGCGTCCTCGACGGTGGTCGCCATCGGTTTCTCCAAGAAGATGGGCTTGCCCGCCTTCACAACTTCTTCCAAAACCTGCCGGTGCGTGTGGTTGGGAGTTGAGATGATGTAACCGTCTATATCCGGGTCGGAAACCGCTTCCTGTATGGAGCCGTATACCGTCGGCTCTCGATCCGGCCGGCGCTGCCGAATTGCCTCTACACCCGACGTAACGCTGCCGTCGTGAGGATCGTAGAGACCGACGACCCGTGAGCTCCCCTCAACGCCGGCCGTTTGGATGTGTCCGAAGCCGTTATTCCCGGCACCGATCAAGGCGAGCTTGTAGGGGTCGGTTTCCCTGGCCAGGAAGTACCGGTCCTCCGGCGCAAGGTAGTTGAAGCGTTCATCTCGTGCGAAACCGCGGCTATACGCGGCGTTGCCCTGTTCCATGCTGTACCTCCACGGGTGAATGTCTCGGCTCTACACCCGCCTGACGATAAACCAGGGATTGTGTAGATCGGGCTTGTTGTACTGCAAGGGCTCCCCGGAGGCGTAGGCGACGACCTCGGCACCGGCGGCGCGCACTACGGCGTCTCCGGCGGCGGTGTCCCACTCCATGGTGGTCCCCAGACGCGGATAAACGTCCGCCGAGCCTTCGGCGACCAAACAGAGCTTAACCGCGCTCCCGGCGGTAATCCACGCCGGAGTTCCGTGGGACCGGGCAAGCCAGTTGATGTAGCGCTCGGTGGGACGGTTGAGGTGTGACCTGCTGGCGGCGACGGTGAAGGGGCGCCCCGCGCTTGCGGTCCCGCCCGTCGCTGTGTCCCCGTGGGCATCCAACCCGGCCGAGGCCGCCATGAGAGGCAGGAGCCGGCCGTGCTCGCGCAGACGGATAGGGGCATCTCCGTCGCTTGCTTCGGCGTGAACGGTGGCCCGGAAGGCACCAACGCCGCGATAGCCCCAGTAGATGGTACCGACGGCCGGCGCGTAAACTACGCCGAGTATCGGCACACCGTTTTCGACCAGCGCGACGTTCGTCGTGAACTCCCCGTTTTCTTTGAGAAACTCCTTCGTGCCGTCGAGGGGATCGACCATCCAGAGCCGCGGCCAAGCACGGCGCGTCTCGTAGTCGATCTCGGCCTGTTCCTCACTCAAAATCGGGATGGCGGAAGCATCATTTTGCAGAACATGAACGATCGCTTCCTGAGCCGCAGCGTCTCCGGCGGTCACGGGAGATGCGTCGGCTTTCGTCGAGACGTCGTAGTCGGAGCGATAGATCTCCAACAGCTTGCGCCCGGCCTCGAGGGATGCCGTCAGCGCGAGATCGAGGAGATGATCAAGGTTTTGCTCAGCAGCGCGCGATGCCGCCGCTGTACCGGGATTTTTGTGTGCGGCCTGCGGGTCCATGCCCGGAAGGTAGCACATTGCGCCCGGCGGCGCGAGAGCATGATTCGCTCCCGGGGCTCATCAGCACTCCCGCTCTCCGGCAATCAGGCCGGTCAGCCCCTCGTGAAGCAGCAGACCGTTGCGAAAGGCCTGGTCGCGGCGCTCGTGACCGCTCAGGTGACCACGCTCGTCCAGCAGCCACAGCCAGTAGAGGCACTCCTGGATGCCCCGCCGGGCTTCCAAGGCGGACGCTTTCTGCTGCATTTTCCCGTCGGCCCGCAGCACACGCCCAAGCCGCTCGCCGAAGAGACAGGCGCCGCGGAAAAGATGCCTTGACGCAAAGCGCTCGCCGTCACAGAGGAGGTCTTTGTAGATCTCAATGACGGCTACGTTGAACTCGTACAGCGCTGTCTGGAGATCCGGCTCCGGAAGTTCCGGAGCCGCCGTGCTAGCAATGTATTCCATCCGTTTGCTCCTCATACGCCTTCACGTTCGGGATGGAGCCACTGCTTCAAGATCTGAGCAAATTTGTCGGAATTTTTTACTGAAACTGATGTCTAAGCCCGCGTGCCCGGTGTCGAAGCCCGCGATTACGGCTGCACCGCGACGCCGCGGGACCCTCGGCGCTTACGCGTCCTGCGGACAGTAGGTCACCACGGGTTTGCGGGCGGCCTGCACCTCATCCAAGCGCTTGAGCGGCATGGTGTGCGGCGCCTCGTGGAGCAACGAGGGCTGCTCCCGCGCTTCCCGCGCAACGCTGTGCATGACCTCCACAAATGCGTCCAAAGTCTGCTTGGTCTCGGTTTCCGTGGGCTCAATCATGAGCGCCTCTTTGACAATGAGCGGGAAGTACACCGTGGGAGCGTGGAAGCCGTAGTCCAGCAGTCGCTTGGCAATGTCCATGGTATGGATATCTTCGGCAACGTCCCCCTGGGCCACGAACTCGTGCATGCAGCTGCGATCGTACTTCACATGGAACGCGTCCCGCAGCGAGACCCGCAGGTAGTTGGCGTTCACCACGGCGTTCTCACCGACACGCGGAAGCCCGTCCCGACCGTGCGCCAGAATGTAGGCAAAGGCCCGAACGAACATCCCGAAGTTACCGTGAAAGCTCTTCAATCGTCCGATCGACTGCTCGGGCATGTACCAGGCGTAGCGACCGGTGTCGGCAGAGCACTCGGCCACAGAGACCTTATGACTCAAGGCGACAATCGGTCCGGGCAGAAACGGTGCGAGCTTCTCTACGGCCCCGACCGCGCCCGCGCCGGGTCCACCACCACCGTGCGGCGTTGAGAAGGTCTTGTGCAGATTGAAGTGCATGACGTCGATTCCGACATCCCCCGGGCGAAGCACCCCGAGAACGGCGTTGAGGTTGGCGCCGTCACCATACACCAGGCCACCCGCCTCATGTACGATCCGGGATATCTCCTCAATGTGCTGCTCGAAGAGGCCCAAGGTGTTGGGATTGGTGATCATAATGCCCGCGGTATCCGGCCCCACGTTTGCGCGGATCGCATCCAGATCCGCGTTGCCATCGGCATTCGAGGGGATCTCGACGACGTCCAAGCCTGCCATGGCGACGGTCGCGGGGTTGGTTCCATGGGCGCTGTCGGGAACCAGCACCTTCGTCCGTTCGGCATCACCCTGCCGACGGTGGTAGGCGCGGATCATAAGCACCCCGGTGAGCTCTCCCTGAGCACCAGCGGCGGGCTGCAGGGTCACCGCTGAAAACCCGGCTATCTGCGCCAAGGCGTACTGCAGATCGTGCATGAGGCCCATTGCCCCTTGGCTGCACTCCACGGGCACGTAGGGGTGCAGCGCCGCAAAGCCGGGATCCGCGGCCAGCTCTTCGTGCACCTTCGGGTTGTACTTCATGGTACAGGAGCCGAGGGGATAGAAGTTTGTATCAATTGAGAAGTTCAACTGTGAGAGCCGGGTGAAGTAACGCACGACATCCAGCTCACTAACCTCGGGCAACTGCAGGGCATGGGAAGGAGCCGCGTCGACAGCTCCCTCGGCGCCGCGCTGCGTCGACGGGCCGTCGCCGATACCCGCGTCCGCCGCGTCCTGCCCGTCCGCAAGGGGTCGCAGCAAGCTCTGTGGCAAAGGCGTTGCGGGAACGTCATTGTCGGGAAGACGAACGGCTCGGCGGCCGGATTCGGACTGCTTCCAGAGAAGCTCGGGTGCACGCTGTGTCATCTGTTTTCCTCCACCGCGGATTGGGTGACTACCACCTGCGCCGGCCCGGGCTCGGCCGCGCCGATCAACTCCTGAGCACCGGCCTCGAGTAGACCCGCCCAGGCGTCAATGTCTTCTCGGGTCGCCGTTTCGGTGACGGCAACGAGCATCTCTCGCTCCGCGCCCGGGAAGAAGCGGTCCATGGCAACGCCGGGAATAACGCCCCGATCGCTGCACCAGTTGATGAGCTCTCGCGCGGAAACCGGGGTTTGCACGCGGAACTCCTTGAAGAAGCCCGCCGCGGCACCCTGCGCGCCCCGGCCGTTTTCACCGGCACCGGCGTCATCCACGGAGCCGCCGTCCGGCACGGAGAAGTTGGGCAGCTTACGAATGGTGTTCGCCGCGTAGTGCGCCTTTTGGTAGGAGAGCTCGGCGACCTCCCGCAAGCCCTGCGGGCCCATGGCACCCAGGTATATGGCCGCGCGCAGGGCCATGAGCCCCTGGTTCGTGCAGATGTTGCTGGTCGCCTTCTCTCTGCGGATGTGCTGCTCTCGCGTGTTCAGCGTCAGAACGTAGCCGCTGCGGCCGTCGGTATCTACGGTCTCACCGACAAGGCGGCCCGGCATTCGTCGCACGAGCTGCCGGGTGCAGCCGAAAAGACCCAGGTAGGGTCCGCCGAAGTTGACCGGAATACCGAGAGCTTGCCCTTCTCCGGTGACAATGTCGGCCCCAAGGGCGCCGGGGCTGTGGAAGAGCGCGGT
>CAYFQV010000055.1:9117-12980 GCA_964345195.1 uncultured Spirochaetaceae bacterium | reverse complement strand
ACCACATCCACGTCCAGAAGCGAGGCCACCATGGATTGGTACTCGAAGATCGCCTGCAGTGTGCCTTGGCTTGCCTCGGCTTGGTAGGGCGTATAAGAGCTTGCGAATTCTCCGCGGGATGAGAGGGCGTTCACGACCGCCGGGACGAAGTGGTGATAGGCACCGGCCCCGGCAAAGCTCGTCGGCTCGCCGCCGTGTCCGCGGCTGTCGGCACAGGTTTCCGGGCCGTTTTGCTGTGCGTAGCGCCGAATGGCCCGGACAACCTCCATCTCGGACTTTCCCGGAGGGAGGTCGATGTCAGGGTACCGGTGCTCATTAGGTATATCGGAGAAGAGTTTATCGACGGTCGACACGCCAATGCGCGCGAGCATGGCGCGCCGGTCGAACTGGGTGTTTCCGGCATAATCCATAGCCGTAATATGCCGTCCGGCTCCGGCTCTGGTCCACCCTTTTCTCCTCCAATTTACTCTTCGATTTACTCTTCGATCGTCTTCGTGTATTCCTCGTAGTCTTGCGGGTTCATGAGAGCGTCGTACTCGGCGGCGTCTCCGGTTTTCACCTTAATGAGCCAGCCCTTCCCGAAGGGATCCTCGTTGATCACTTCCGGGCTGTCTTCGAGATCCCCGTTGGTCTCGGTGATCTCTCCGCCGACCGGCATGTAGACGTCGCTTGCGGCTTTTACCGACTCGACCACACCGAAAGTTTCTCCCTGCTTCAGGCTGCTGCCCACCTCCGGGAGCTCTACGAAGACCACGTCGCCGAGGCTGTCCTGCGCGTAGTCGGAGATCCCGACAATGAAAACATCTCCCTCTTTCCGTGCCCATTCATGGGACTTCTGGTACTTCACCGAATCATCAAAGGTCATGGTCACGCTCCTTCGCGGTAACTTGGTCTGTACAGGGGTCGTCGTACCACCTCGGCGGCACGGCGCTTTCCCCGAATTTCAATTTCTATTTCCGTCCCCCGCTTGTGGTAGGGGCTGCGTATGAAGGCGTTTCCACTGTAGCTGTCGACGCTGGGAGCGTACATGCCCGTGACGACCTCGCCGGCATGTTCTCCACCTACGTAGACCGCGTAGCCCTCTCGTGGGACGGCACGCTCGGTCATGGTAAAGGTGGCGAGCTTGTGGGTGGTGCCCTCTTCCGCCTGCTTGCGCAGAACGTCCGCCCCAATGAACTCCTTGTCCATGTTGCACGCCCACTTGAGGCGGGCCTCAATGGGAGTTACTTCTTCGCTGAGCTCGTGTCCGTAGAGGGCGAAGCCCGGCTCGAAGCGCAGACTGTCCCGAGCCGCTAAGCCGCAGGGACCAAGGTTGATGCCGGCCTCTCGACCCGCGGCCAAGATGTCTTCCCAAACCGACTGCGCATCCGGGGCATCCGGGTAGATCTCCACACCGTCCTCGCCGGTGTATCCGGTTCGGCTTGTGAGCGCCTTTCCGGACGGAAGGTCGAGCTCGGCGACGCCGAAGCGAGGTATAGTGCCGGCGGTGTTACTGCTGAGTGCGTCCATGACCCCTATCGTCTGCGGTCCTTGGAACGCGATCATGGCAACATCTTCCGAGCGATCCACGATCTCCGTAGTGAAGTCCCCGGCATGGTGCTGGAGCCATTCGACATCTTTCTCCTTGTTCGCCGCATTGACGACAAGAAGCCAGTGATCGTCTTCGAGGCGGTAGGAGAATACATCGTCCAAAACTCCGCCGTCCTCCTTGCAGAGAAGTCCGTAGATGGATTGCCCGGTCGGGCAGCTCGCCATATCGTTCGTGAGCACGTAGTCCAGGAAGCGGGTGGCGTCGCGCCCGACGAGCTCCACCCGGCCCATGTGAGAGATGTCGAAGAGTCCGGCGGAGCGGCGCACCAGTTTATGCTCGGCGATCGCACCGTCGGCGTACTGCACCGGCATATCCCAACCGGCGAAGTCAACCATCTTGGCCCCGTTCGCCACGTGCCAGTCATGAAGAGGAGTGTATCGTTTCGCCATGATCGTTCCCTAAGTTATCCACAAGATGCACACATAGCTGTGCACGACGCCCGAGAATCGGCGTGTCAAGGGCTTGCGTCGATCGAGCCTACAGAGCTCCCTTCCTAAGCCCTAGGGCCGCTGAAAGCCCGGATCGATAACCCGTTTGCGACACGATTCTCATTATCTTCTAACATAAATCGTGCCGGCCACTTTACTTAGCGTGTCGTTCATCAAATATCGACGAAAAAAGATGTGATTGCTCACAAATTATCCACAACCGAGTTTGCGGCCCGGCCGCGGCAGCATGCCGCGTTGGGTAATGCTACTCGTCAATGCTACTCGTCTTCGTGGCCGCGGTAGAAGACCTTCACTTTCTTGTACAGCCCCTCACCTTCGCTCTTCGTAGCGATTTCGGCAATATCATTGAGCGTCGTATGAATCAAGCGGCGCTCAAAGGGATTCATGGGCTCCAAGAGTTGAGACTTCTTCGTTCGTTTTACCTGATCTCCGACTTTCTGCGCAAGGCGAATCAGCGTCTCTTCGCGACGACTACGGTAGTTCTCGCTGTCGAGAATGATCTTCATGTCGCCGTGATCCAGCCGACTCGCAACGACGTTTGCAAGGAGTTGCAAGGCGTCGAGGTTCTTGCCCTTCCGCCCAATCAGAATGCCGGAATGCTCGGAGTCTAAGCGAATGCCGATTTTGTCCGGCTCCCGGTATGAAATCTTGGTGGTGGTCGGGAAGCCCATGTGACGTGTGGTTTCCTCAATAAAGTCGACGATCGCGTGCTCAAAATCGTCTTCCGGTTCCGGGTTATTGGCGCCGGTGGTCGCTCCCGGGAGGTGAACACGGATACGAACCTTCTTCTGAATGCCGAGGAAGCCGCTCTTTTGGGTGTCTACGATTTCAACGTCGAACTCATCTCGCTCGAGACCAAGGCTATCGACGGCCATGTCGATAGCCTCTTTTTCAGTTCGTCCTTCGAATTCTTGTACCATGGCTATGCTCCGTTACCGACGGTCGCCTGCCGAGGACCGGCACTATGACTTACCGTGGGTGCCTTTGATCTTCATGTTGTAATACTGCTGGGCTCCGGTCAGGATATTCGTGGTAATCCAGTACACCAACAGACCGGACGGCATATTGTACAACACGAAGAAGAACACAATGGGTAACATGTATTGAATCATCTTCGCTTGACCGCCGGAGCTGCCCGGATTCTGCATAAAATGGCTCGTCACGAGCTGACTTCCCACGAAAAGGATCGGCAGCAGTCGGAGATCGTTCCAACCGAGAATCGGAAGCGTGAAGTCGCCGAAGCTCAGGATGCTTTCAGGAGCCGACAAGTCGCCGATCCACCCCGGTATGAAGGTCGCCCCGCGCAGATCAAAGTGGTTGTTGAACAGGCCAAACATGGCAATGAAGAAGGGAAACTGCAGAAGCAGCGGCAAACACCCGCCGAGCGGATTCACCCCCTCCTTCTTATACATGGAGGCCATTTCCTGATTTAACTTCTGGGGGTTGTCCTTGTGCTTCTCCCGAAGCTCCTGCATCTTCGGCTGCAAGGTCTGCATCTTAGCCGTCGACTCGAAGCTTTTCTTGGTCAAGGGGAACAGAAGTGCCTTCACGATGATCGTGAGAATGATAATCGCTATGCCGAAGTTCGGGATAACAATGTGGATCGTATTGAGGATCCACTTGAGGATGTTCTCGAGCCAACCCAAGAGGAAGCGGGAATTCATGGCCTCCTGCAGCTCGAGCCCCGCAAGGCCCCAGGCGTTGTCGTCCGCGTTGTTGTAGCGCTCGAGATAGCGGTTGGTGAGGGGGCCGAGGTAGAAGCGGTAGATGTCGCTGTTTGCCGCGCTCCGGATAACCGGGCGTTCGAGGTACATCTGCGAAGA
>CAYFQV010000055.1:0-9017 GCA_964345195.1 uncultured Spirochaetaceae bacterium | reverse complement strand
TGTCGCTGTTTGCCGCGCTCCGGATAACCGGGCGTTCGAGGTACATCTGCGAAGACACCGGAATACCCGGGACATCCTCGGATGAAACGGTAATATCGTAGGAAGCCGCTCCCGGTACGGCAATGGCACTGAAGTACTTGCCACTAATGCTTACCCAATCGACATCTTCTCGAACGATCTCTCGGTCGCCTTGAGACAGGCGCATGTTGTTCCGGCTACCGTTGTCGAAGGTATAGTAGTTTCGGTACTCGTTACGCCCGTCGAGGTTCTCGAACTCAGGGCCGATTTGCGGGCCGAAGTAGAGACTGTATGCGGTACCGTCGAAGTTCAGTGGAACGAACTCGTTAACACTGTTCTCAATGACGACTTCGAGTTGGAACAGATACTCGCCGGGTTGAAACCGATAAATCTTACGAACGGTGAAGGGACGGTTCTCCTGCCCGACAATGTAGAACTCTCGGTAGAACTCGACCGTATCTGCCTCGGTGGTGTCCCGGTAACGAAAGAGCGCGTCCGTTGGTTCTACATTCGCGCCGCCGAAGGCGATCTGAAACGCGCGCTGTTCTTCGTTCCCGCGGAAGATCATGTCCACGGGCTCACCCTCGTCGAGGTGATCGAGCAGCTTGTACGAGCTAATGCTCGCGCCGCGCGGATCGAACTCGGCCCGAATCAGATCGTTCTCGTAGACCTGTGTCCGCTGGGAGATCGTATCATCCGCAACCGGAGCGACTGAGCCGGTGGGAAGCGTGTCTTGCGGTACGTCCCGCCCCTCCGCATCCGTCTCCGTTTCCGTCGGTTCGATGGGTTGAGTGGTCGGCGCCTGTGGTTGCTCGCCTGCAACTTGCGGCTGCTCGTCCGGCGGAACCGGAGGATACAGCACGTTTTGAATCATGAAACCGATGGTGATGACGATCACCGACAAAACCACGGCTATGAGCGTTCTTCGATCCATTGCTTCTCTCAGCTACTGCCTCAGAAGGCTCGCTTGTCGGAATAGTGTCCGCAGCTGTTGTTGCCGTTCCGCGAAGCTGTACTCACCCGGAAACACGATAATTGCGCAATCGTACCCGGGGCGAAACAACTCCTTCTGCGTGCGGAAGGCCTCTTTTCCTACGCGGCGCAAACGATTACGAAGCACCGCGGATCCCGCCTTGCGCGGCGGCGCCACGACGATCCGATTCCAACCCACGTCATTCGGCCGTATCTTCAGAATCATGCCTCGACACCGATAGGTGTTTCCTTGGCGAAAGACTCTCCCGACGTCACGGCCGGCCCGGAGGCGCTCCTCTTTAGTAAGGCTTCTTCTCATCCGAAACGGTGAGCTTGTGACGGCCCTTCGCCCGGCGCCGCTTCAAAACCGCTCGCCCGCCCCGGGTCTTCATGCGGGCACGGAAGCCGAACTTCCGATTTCGCTTTCGTCGACTCGGTTGATAGGTACGTTTCATGTATGTCTCCTGGGTCTATCCCGTTTCTATGGCGTAATGATCTAAATCGCGTATCCGACGCGCCCTATTCAGCGGATGGGTGGGGCAGTATAGCGACGCGCGCTTTCAAGTGTCAACGCGCCTTTTCGAGCTTTCGAGCTGCCCGTTCAACAGTGGTCTCGGCCGCGGCACCGTCTTACGAATCGCCGGGTTCCCCGCTATTATCCTCGAGATCCTCTTTGAGGCGACTCAAGGTCTCCCGCAGGCGCGGGCTCTTGATGTTTTGAACCTCACCACCTTCCGAGCTCTCGGAGGCCGGAGCCTCCGTCTTGTCCTTGTCCGTAGCGCCTGCATTGGTCGCCGGCTTTCGGGGTCCCGCCAAGCGCTCCCAGGTTGCCTGATCGACGAGACGCAGCGAGAAATGAGTAATGCCGAGGTCCGGAAAGCGCTTTTGAATCTCCCGGAGGATCTGCCGCTCCTTCATCTGAAACATCTGCATCCATCCGGGGTGATCCATCTCAATGATAGCCGCGCCGTTTTGAACGTCGGCAACTCGGCTGTGACTTGCCAAGTCTAGCCCAACGATCTCTTGCCAGCTCTCGAAAAAGGACACATACTCCGCGCCGTCTTCCAAGTTGTACATCCGGAAGAAGGTGGATAGGATTTCATCCGCTTTCTTCATAGGACCCCTTCATCATAGGGCGTCACCGACCCGTTCAATACTCTATACAGCAATGTACCGGCTTTTCGAAAGCGCGTAAAATGTTCATCCGGCAAAAACGTGAAAAAAGCCTGTTCATACGCCGGTAGAACCTCGAAAAAGCGTGCCCGTCGCACGGGGTCGAGCTCCAATAGCACATCATCGAGGAGTAAGACGGCTTTCCGCTCGGTCTGGCTGGTAAAGAACTGCGCCTGGGCGACCCTCAGCAGCAACGACGCAAGGCGAACCTGACCGGTAGACGCAACCCGCGTAAACTCCGCGTCATCCCAGAAAAAGAGGAAGCGATCACGGTGAGGTCCGCTCGTGGTTGTTCGCATGTAGGCGTCCTGGTCGCGCCGCCGAGCAAGTTCCTCCTGAACCGTATTCGCGTTTGCGTCCGGAGGCCAGGAGGGTCGATATTCAATGCGCAGACTTCCCGAGAGACCGGATACTTCGGCGAATAGCGTTGAGAAGGTGTGGCTGAACCGTTCACAGGCCGCGCTGCGCCGCTTTTGCAGCGTAAGGCCGTGAGCGGCAAGATGCTCATCGTAGACGGAGAGAAGGCCGTGATCATTGCCTTTGAGTACCGCGTTTCGTTGTCGCAGAAGCTTCCTGTAGGAGCGCAAGACATCGATAAAGTAGGGATCGTAGAGACTGAGGATTTGGTCGAAAAAGAAGCGCTGCATCTCCGGTGGACCCTGAACGAAGTTGATATCGTCGTGGGCGAAGGGAATACAGGGTAGAAGCTCGACGAGCTCCTTGCGATCTCGAACGGGGCTTTCGTTGAGACTCATCTCCTTCTTGCCGGCGTTCCAGCGATAACGGATCTGCTGAACCTCGCCTTCGGATGAAACGGCCTCTCCACGGACACCGACCTCGTTCTCTCCACGTCGCAAGATCTCCTGCTCGCGGCGCGTGCGAAACGAGGTCCCGTACGAGAGCACGTAGATAGACTCGATCAAGTTGGTTTTTCCCTGGCCGTTCTCACCGACCAGAAAGACCTCCGGGGCGTCTACGTTGATCTCGCGATTCTCGAGGTTACGAAAGTTGTAGTGGCGGATCCGCCGAAAACCCATGGTGTTTTTGCTACGAATCGGCGAGCCGAGATCCGACGGCGGCCGGCGCCGTACCCGTGCCGGATCCGCTAGTCGAGCTGCATGGGCATGACAATGTGGAAGTAGTCGGTTTTGGGAACCGACTCAATGGTTAGCGCCTTGCTGGACTCGGTGAAGAGCAGGGCAATGTCTTCGGTATCGATCACGCGTAGCGGTTCGGTGAGATAGGAGTAGTTCAAGGCCATCCGCGTTTCCGGTCCTTCGTAGCTACAGGAGAGCTCCTCGCTTGCATGTCCGACCTCGCTCTCTTCGGACTGGAGCGTCAGACTGTTTTCGGCCATGGTGACGTAGATTCGTCGGGATTTCTCCACGAGCAGAGACACGCGCTTCAGCGCTTCGAGTAGCTCATTGCGGTTGATCTCGAGTCGGTAGGACTGGTTCTCGGGTATAACCCGGCGGTAGTTGGGAAACTGCCCCTCTATCAAGGCGGAAGAGATCCGCTGATTCTCGAAGCGGCAGAATACGTTCTTTTCGCCGACGGCCAGAGAAATGCTCCCCTCGCCGGAGGCGAGCTTCTTTACCATCTGGAGGATCTTTGGTGGGATGATTATGCCTTGAAACTCAGGAACACCCTCTCCGGGATTCTTGGCGATATGAGATAAGCGTCGGCCGTCGGTTGCAACCATGACGATACCGTCGTCGGTCTGTTCCATGTAGACGCCGTTCATGAAATAGCGGGTCTCATCATCCGAGACGGCAAAGACCGTTTGGGAAATCATCTCAATGAAATCAGCCTGAGGGACATCGAAGTAAGACTGATCATCCGCTATCTGGATCTCCGGGTACTTGTCGGCGTCTATGCTGCGTAACTGGAAGTCGATCTTCTTGAAGCGCGGTCGAATAACAAACGTTGTTGCGTCGCTCTGTTCGAACTCCACCTCGCCGGCGGGAAGGCTGCGAAGTATACCGAGGAGCTTGTCGCAGAAAATCGTCGTGCGCCCCGGGGTGTTTACTTCTACGGGAATGCGCGTTTCGAATCCGACTTTCAGATCGGTCGCACGAATGGTCAGGGTATCGTCGGCAACGTCGAGATAGACGTTGGATAGGATCGACATGCTTGTCTTGGATGATATGACCTCCTGCGCGACGGAGATCTCTTTGAGAATGACGTCTTTTTCACAACTGAACTTCATGTGTCGGCTCCCGCTCGCTTCATACTGCTCTTACCATACTATTGTATATACTAGAAGAACTAGTAGTAGGGCCGGTGGATTTGTGGACAAGCAACGTAACTCCCGGTGCGGCATGAATACAGGCCGCGAACAACTTGCCGTGTTTCTGTGAAGCTTGTCCCCAACATCCCCAAGGCGGCTCCTTCTTGTGGATACCTACCCGACTTACCCCGAGCCTGTCCACACCGTCTCCTGAACTTGTGCGCGCTCATTTTCCCTTGGTGCCTTGGTCTTTAATGGTGCGCACCAGAAACTGAATGGTCGGCTCCAATGTCGGGTCCGTGCGCATACGACTCTCGATTCGCTGGCAGGCGTGCATCACGGTCGTGTGGTCTCGGCCACCAAACTCGAGACCAACTTCGGTGGTCGAGTACTCGGTCATCTCCCGCACAATGTGCATGGCAAGCTGGCGCGGAAAGGCTATGACCTTGGTGCGCTTCTTCCCTTTGAGCTCCTGACTCGACAGACTGAAGTAATCGGCGACCACACGCTGAATCAGGTCGATGGTAATGTTGTTCTGTTTCGGGGAAGCGAAGAAGTCCTTGAGCTGCTGTTGGGCGACATCCAGACTGATGTCCTTGTCGACGAGGTCCGCGTAGGCAATCAGCTTGGTGAGGGCTTTCTCGAGGTCCCGAACGTTGGTAGTGACGTTGTTGCAGATGAGCTCAATAACCTCTTCGGGGATCTCAATGCCCGCGTGCTCTATCTTCTTCTTGAGAATGGCGTAGCGGGTCTCGTAGGAGGGTGGTTGCAAGTCTACGTTGAGGCCGCGCTCGAATCGGCTACGCAAGCGATCGGTAAGATCCCTGATCTCCGAGACCGGACGGTCACAGGTAAAGACCATCTGTTTGTTCGCCTCGTAGAGGGCGTTGAAGGTGTGGAAAAGCTCCTCTTGGGTTTCCGGCTTTTTCTGCAGAAAGTGGATGTCGTCGAGCAGTAGCACGTCGGCGTAGCGGTACTTGTTCTTGAATGCCTGGGTCTTCTTCTCTCGGATCGATTGGATAAAGTCGTTGGTGAAGGTCTCCATGGTCACGTAGACCACCTTCAAGTTGTCGAACTCTTGATGCACCGAATTGCCGATGGACTGTATGAGGTGGGTCTTTCCCAGCCCCACTCCGCCGTAGATAAGACAGGGGTTATAGCCCGTGCCGGGATTCTTGGCAATGGCCATGGCGGCGTTCGCGGCAAAGGAGTTGTTCTGACCAATGACGAAGTTGTCGAAGGTGTACTCTTCTCGGAGGTTCTCGTGGCTACGTTTGCGGGGTGGGGCCGGATTTCCACGCGTCTTTGCAACGGTGACGGTATCCGTTCGGATTCCTGCCTGGCTGGAACCGTTGGCCCCGTGAGGCGAAGCGCTCCTGCCGGCTAAAGCCTGAGATCCGTTATGGCCGGCGTTCCCCATACTCCGGGATGCCCCGTTCGTACCGGCACGGTTTTCTTGTGATCGCGAGGCGACGCCGGTCCCGATCGCCTTGTTAACGTCGAGCTCAAGATGGATCGGTGCGCCGGAGAGCTCGTGAAGCTTCTCCTCGATCAGCGCGAGGTAGCGTTGTTTTACCTGATCACGGTAGAATGACGACGGGACGGAGATATGGATCTCTTGGCGGTCCGAGAAGGCGTACTCCATGCGGTTGAACCACATAGAGTACTCCTGTTCGGATATCTCCTCTTCGATCTGTTTCATGGCTTCGTGCCAGAATACGCTGTAGTCCCAGGAACCATTGCTCATAGCGACTCCGAATTATCCACAATTTGTTCACAATAAAGCCGTTCACAGTTCCCCCCCAGCGTTACACCGTGTACTCGGCGCTAAATACGCAGGATAGCATAGATACGGGCTGAGACCAACATCCATCCCGGAAATTCCGCCGTATTCCGCCTGACTCGTCCGGCGGGCCGGAGGCGTATACACAATCGTACACGGGCGACCCCAGTTATCCACAGTTGAAGTGCATTTATCCACAAACAATGCACATCACTTGGGGACAATGTATTGCCGGTTTACACGGCTATTCTGTCAAGGCCAAACGTCTGTGTAGCAGTGCCTTCGACGGGACCGCAGCCGGCGTTTCGGTCGACGTCATTGTTCACCCGGAGCTTGTCGGTACCCCCTGAGGCGGCCTAAGTCACGGCGGCTGCTTGCTTTACTTTGACCCGGCGAAACGATATACTCTCTATGTTTCGAAGTATACATACTCCGAAGTACTCATCGAGCGTACACACCAAAAAGGAGAAATAGGTTCTCATAATGTCCGATAGCTATTCCGCGCAAAGTATCCAGGTTCTCAAAGGACTTGAAGCCGTGCGTCGTCGACCGGGTATGTACATTGGATCGACCGGCCCCGACGGCCTCCATCACCTGGTCTACGAAGTCGTTGATAACAGCATTGACGAGGCGCTCGCCGGATACTGTAACCATATCCGGGTCATCATCGAGCAGGGAAATCAGCTTCGCGTCGAGGATGACGGCCGCGGTATACCGATAGATCTCCACACCGGAGAAAACGTGACCGCCCTCGAGCTCGTCATGACGCGACTCCACGCCGGCGGCAAGTTCGACAAAAAAAGCTATCAAGTATCCGGTGGGCTGCACGGCGTCGGGCTCTCAGTCGTGAACGCCCTGTCTGAAATCCTGGATGTCTATGTCCACCGCGACGGAACGATCTACCATCAGAACTACGCGCGAGGCATTCCCACGACAACGCTCGAAACTCAGGGGCCGACGGACGGTTCCGGGACGACGGTTGTGTTCCGGCCCGACCCGGACATCTTTGAAACGCTGGATTTTTCCTTCGACGTGTTGTCCAAGCGCTTACGAGAGCTCGCCTTCCTCAACAAGGGAATTCGGATCGAGATCGAGGATCGGCGGATGCCGACGACGAAGAGCCACGACTTCCGCTTCGAAGGTGGTGTCCGCGAGTTCGTTCAGTACCTGAACAAGAACAAGGGGGCAATCCAGAAGGAGCCCATCCACCTCGAGGCGACGCGAGACGACGTCATTATGGAAGTCGCCATTGAGTACAACGACGGCTATAACGAGAACATCTTTTCCTTCGTCAACAACATCAACACCGGTGAGGGCGGTACGCACCTTATCGGCTTCAAGTCGGCTCTGACGCGGACCCTCAACGACTTCCTCCGGAAATCCAAGTTCGCCAAGAAGGTGGATGAGAGCTTGACCGGTGACGACGTCCGGGAAGGCCTTACCGCGGTTGTCTCGGTGAAGGTACAGAATCCGCAGTTCGAGGGCCAAACCAAAGCCAAGCTCGGTAACTCCGAGGTTAAGGGCATTGTGGAGTCGCAGGTTAACGAGAGCCTCACGGCGATATTCGATGAGAATCCGAAGATGGTTGAGCGCGTACTCGAGAAGTGCGTGCTTGCGTCGAAGGCGCGCAGCGCGGCACGGAAGGCGCGAGAGCTGACACGGCGCAAGAGCTTCCTCGAGAGTACCGGTCTGCCGGGCAAGCTGGCCGACTGCAGCGAGCGCGATCCCCGCAAGGCGGAGGTATACATTGTCGAGGGAGACTCCGCCGGAGGCTCCGCGAAACAGGGCCGCGATCGTGGCTTTCAGGCGATCCTCCCCCTCTGGGGAAAGATGCTCAACGTTGAGAAAACCCGGATCGACAAGGTGCTCTCAAACGACAAGCTTCAGCCGATTATCTCGACACTCGGTACCGGGATCGGCAGCAACTTCGACATTACTAAGCTGCGCTATCACAAGATCATCATCATGGCGGATGCGGATGTCGACGGTTCCCACATCCGGACGCTGCTTCTGACGTTCTTCTACCGCTACATGACCGAGCTCATCGACAACGGGCACGTCTATCTGGCCATGCCCCCGCTGTATAAGCTGACCTACCGGAAGAAGGATTACTACGTGTTCAACGAAAAGGAGCGTGACCGGGTTTTGGCCGGCTTCGACGGAGACGCCGAGAAAGCCTCCCAGCAGCGCTACAAGGGTCTCGGAGAAATGAATCCTACCCAGCTCTGGGAGACGACTATGAACCCGGAGACTCGGAACACCATGCAGATTCGGCTGGAAGACGCGGTAGAGGCGGATGCGATTTTCACAACCCTCATGGGTGAGCACGTTGCGCCGCGCCGTGAGTTTATTGAGCAGAACGCCCTCTCCGTTTCCAACCTCGACGTATAAACCTACAGGAGACCACCGTGTCCGATGAAGAACGCTTTGGACGTGTAATACCCGTTGCCATTGAGGACGAGATACGCGAGTCCTATCTCAACTACGCCATGTCGGTCATTGTGAGTCGGGCACTCCCGGATGTTCGGGACGGCCTGAAGCCGGTGCACCGCCGCATTCTCTACGCCATGAGCGACATGGGCTTGCGCTCCGACCGGGCGTTTAAGAAGAGTGGCCGTATTGTCGGTGACGTGCTCGGGAAGTATCACCCCCACGGCGACCAAAGCATTTATGATGCTCTGGTCCGGCTGGCCCAGGTCTTCACCATGCGGTATCCGATGGTCGATGGTCAGGGCAACTTCGGCTCCGTCGACGGCGACCCTCCGGCAGCCATGCGTTACACCGAAGCCCGTCCGACGAGACTCTCCGAGGAGATGCTTCGCGACATTGGCAAGAACACCG
>CAYFQV010000054.1:0-18269 GCA_964345195.1 uncultured Spirochaetaceae bacterium | reverse complement strand
CCCGCTCTACATGCCCTTCCGCTTGAGCACCCGACGCAACGCCGAGCAGTAAGGAGACGCACATGCCACAGAGCGCGACACGGGATCAGTCAACGGCGCTGGACACGGCGCGGCTGGATGCGGCACTCAAGCGATTCCGAGAGCATCCGATCATCGACAAGCTACGGCGCTTTCTGATCGAGGAACCGGACGAAGCACTGTTTCATATCGATGTTGACGCGGTCGCGCGCAAATGGAGCGTCTCACGGCGCACCGTGCTCGAGGTTTTTCTCAGGGCGGTGCGCTTCGGAATCCTCCATATGGAATGGATTTTCCACTGTCCTACCTGTGGCGGCGTGGCCAAGGAGAGCTTGAGCCTTACCCACACCCACGAGCAGGACTTCTGCCCGGTGTGCCGCGTGGACTTTCGTAACACGCTCGACCGCAACGTTGAGGTTTTCTTTTCCGTCGGGCCGGAGATTCGCGACCTCCCACCATCTCTGCAGAAAGACTACGTTAATCGCGTCATGGCAGACGTAGCCGACGGCGGCACGCACCATTGGCGTAGCAATGCCACGGTACACGGGGTGGAGGTGATCAACCATCCGGTCTTTCGCGAAATATTCGGGGAGGAAACCCTTTCATTGGATCAGAGCCTGGAGATCGCGTCGGCCACGGTGCTGTTCACTGATGTAATCGGCTCCACGGCGCTCTACGAGGAACTCGGTGACGCCCGAGCCTACCGACTCATCCGCGACCACTTCGACCTCATTTTTGAGGCGGTTGCCTCCCACCACGGCGTGCCGATCAAAACGATCGGTGATGCCGTCATGGGCGTATTTACCAATGAGGAGTCGGCCGTGCGCGCCGCGTTCGCCATGACGGACGCGCTTAGCAAAAGCAACCCCACCGGCGGGGCCGGGCGCGCCTTGCGACTCAAGATCGGCCTGCATCGCGGTCCGGTTATTGTCGTGACGCTCAACAACCGCATCGACTATTTCGGCCGCACGGTCAACATTGCCTCGCGTGTTCAATCACTTGCCGACGCGAACGAGTTGTCTATGATGAAAACCGTGCTCGCCGCTCCGGGTGTAAAGCCCGCACTGCAGGAACGCGTCTCTCATGTGTCCCGCGTCACCACCCGGCTGAAAGGGATCGACGGCAGCGCGGAAGTGTTTAAGGTTAGGCTTCGGTAACGTAAGTTCGACCGAGACGATCCAAGCGAAACTACTATTACAGCCGCAACATTCTTACAGCGGTCGCACGCCCTCCGCTTCCAGCAATGCGGCACCGTACTCAATCGAGCACGCATAGGCAAGGGTCGACGGGACGGATGTGCTCTTATGGTGCTCGGCCCGCCGGAACTTCACCGGGTCGAACGCGCCCATAATAACGCCGACCGCATGTCCGGAATGAAGCGCAGAAGAGCGAGTCCTTGAGCGGCATCCGTGCGGACAACCCGGTCCGGAACCGGCGTTACCTCTTCCATGGTCGCGTCGATGAACCCGCCGGCGGGGTAAGCGGGAACCGCGAGAAGCTCCTCATCTTCATCCACGCAGACTGAAGCGGCCAGCAGATACCCGTCCCGGTGGATAACGAAGGCGGTGCCGCAGAAATGTGCCTCCTCAGGGTCACCATGGTGCATGAGCATCATGCAACTACCCGCAAAGTGTTGTTAGGCGGCTTGGAGCATTGCGTTCCTCCTTGTTGTCATTCGCGGAACATTCAAAGGGTGTGAGGCGCTTACTCCGGCGGCCCGGACACCCAATCATCAACCACTCCCGGATGTGACTCTACCCACCGAAGCGCCGTTGCATAGGGGTCTATACCGTCCTCACGTTCCATCCAAAGCATGACCTGCTCGATATGCTCCAGGTCCCAGTGGAACCGATCCAGAACGGCGACGAGCCCGGGATGCTCCTGTGCAAAGCCCTTGAAGGTAACGGTGTGGATTCGTTCTTGGCCACCGTAGATATTCCGTGGGTCTTCCAGGAAGGCGAGGTTCCATTGTCCGAACGCCCAGTGAGGCGTCCAGCCGGTTACGACGATCCAGCGCTGGTTGCGAATCGTCCGTTCGAGGGAGTCGAACATTGTAGTCTCGCTGCCCTCGACCAGCCGGAAAGCGTCCTGCAAGCCATAGCTCCGAAGAGGTGCCCGGGTCCGCTGCATAACCCCGGCATCCTGTTCAATGCCGACGATCCGTCCGTTGAACTCGTCCGCGTATTGGTTTAGCTGATTTATGGACGTAACGGGGATATAGGGCTCTACCTGCTCACCGATAGCATCCGTTTGCCGACCTACGGCAACTTTGGCCACGACCAGGCCCGTCCGTACTCCGTCCAGGCTTGCACCGAGATCCACCACCGCGTCGCCGAAACGCTCTAAGTACGCCTCATGCGTGCGAGGGAGCCAGGCTGAAAGCGTTGCATCCGCTCCTCCTTCAGCCACGGCCTGCCACGTCTCCTCCGCGGAGAGGGCAAGGATCTCCGTACGATAATCGAGGTGCCGGTCCGGAACGACCTTCATGACATAGGCGCTCTCGCGAGCACGCGGTAAGAAGGATCAGAATTGCAACTACGAACACAGCCACATTCGCACGCCGGGATACGCCGGTTCTTGATATCATGATGTCATCCCTCTCCCCGTGGATTTCCCACTCTTTGCGCCCCGAGCCCCCCCAACGGCCGAAGACGGCGAATCGCTTTCCAAAGCTCGGCGGAACGGGCTGGGTCACCATAGTTCGAAACGTGGTTCCGTGCTCGTAGGGTGGCAGAACGAAGCCCTGCGGCGACGTGTAATGAGACAAGCCTTTCCAAAGACTGTAACAAATAAACAGCAACACAACGGCGAAGGGAAGCCCCGTCGTGATGGCTGCTGTCTGAAGAGCAGCAAGGCCACCGCCCACCAAAAGCGTAGCCGCGACCACACCTTCGAGAATGGCCCAGAAGAGGCGCTGCAGCACCGGCGGATCGGGATCCCCGCCTGAGGTAATAATATCGATAACCATGGATCCCGAGTCCGACGAGGTTACGAAAAAGGTGACGATAACCACGACCGTCAGAGCCGACGTCACCACCTTAAACGGAAAGTTCTCCAAGAGTTTAAACAGCGCAACCAATATATTCTCTTGCACGGCCTGCGCGATACCCCCCGCACCGAGGAGCTCGACATAGATTGCGGCGTTTCCGAAAACCGTGATCCACAAAAAAGTGATAATCGTCGGCACGAACAGCACGCCGAGAACGAACTGCCTGAGCGTCCGACCATACGAGACTCGGGCAATGAACATGCCGACGAAGGGCGACCAAGCGATCCACCATCCCCAGAACGAAGAACATAAGCAGGGCTGCGAGCGCTAAATTTATCTCCGATAGGCGACGGATACCGGCGTTCAGCCCCGCCACGACGGACCAGGTTGCCAAAGCGGTAATACCGGCAATGAGAAGCACCTGCATAAGCGGTGACTGCCCGACTCCGAGAAGGTGATCCAGCCCGGCGTTGACCTGCTGCACACCCAGCCCTAGCGATGTCGCCACCCCGAAAAGCGTGGCAACGGTTGCCAGAATGTCTACAAGGTTGCCGATCGGCCCGTAGATGCGGTCGCCCAGGATTGGGTAGAAAACCGAGCGGATGGACAGGGGAAGGCCGCGGTTGCAGCAGAAAAATGCGAGGGCCAAGCCGACGAGCGTGTACAGCGCCCACGGATGGAGACCCCAATGCAAAAAGGTAAGGCCCATTGCCACGCGCGCCGCCTCCGGTGTGTTCGGTTCCGCGAGAGGTGACGCAACGAAGTGAAACATCGGCTCGGCGACACCGTAAAACAGCAGGATCACGTTCATGGTCAAAACCATGAACCAGCCGGCTGTGTTCGCAATTCCCGCCTGCAGGGCGTCGAATATGTGTCCCATCCGCTCGTGAAAGACGATCCTCAACACGACCGTCCCAACAATGATCAAAGCCGAGATCGGGAAAACCCAGGGATGAATATCGACCGCCCGCCAGCTGTGCTCACCGGGCGGCTGCGGCTTCTACCACTCCCCCAACGCGGGCAGGAGGAGTATAGGCGCTTGAAGTGACCAAACCACGAGAACAATACCACGTGGACAGCGCCACCGTCGCATTAGCGACGGGTATAGGCTCCGCGCGACCGTCGCCACGCGAGCGCCAGAAAGACAATACAAAGCACAGTCAATCCGAGGTCGATCGGCGCCAGAATGCGCCCGCCCGCGGCAGGGTCCCAGTAGCTCACGGGACTCGCGTAGCGCAAGGTCCAGTCGAAGGGAAACAAGAGCAGCGGACCATCGTTATGATGCGTCGGAATGTCTACGAGCGTGTGGAGACCCGTGCCGAAAGCAAAGGATAGTAAGAGCGAGCCTATCCTGCCGGTGAGGCCGGCCGGGCCGCCGGACGCGGCCTCGGGGCTGCTATCTTCCCGTACGTCTCCGTATCCGTTTCCCGCGTCGTCGAGCCCGCGTCGCCATACGACCCAGCCAAGAATGCCGACGATTGAGATAATCAAGGGCGCGTGGAAAAGATTGTGACTGATGATCCAGAGCGGATCATTGTAGAAGAGCTCATCATAGCGCGCGCCGAATCCAAAGCCATAGCGCCGGAAGTACCAAAGCGTCAGGAAAAGGAGCGGGATATCGGGAATAAGTGACGCCCACAAGACGGTGGACGGCCGTAGCCAGGGCAGGCGCTTTCGAAGTTGAACGGCGACGGTTGTGTTGACGGCGCCGTGAAAGAGCGTATTCATGTACCCCCCAGGGATTGCATCTGTTCTTCAAGTTATTGTCCAAAGCACAAGCTACTCATGTCTCAGGGCCGTCGTGTCCAAACAAAGTCACATCCAAGCCCTTGACGTTAATCAGCAAAAAGAGTAAGATCCTGAAAACTTATCGGATTTCGTGATTGACTTTCTCTGCTTCCCTTCACGGTTCAAGACAGACAAAGCACATCGGTATTCCGAAGTTACCATTATTTGTCTGCCTCGAGCAGAAGGAGCTACTACCTATGGCCAGCAAACTGTATGTCGGCAATCTCAATTTCCAGACGCAGGAGCAAGAGCTCCGCGACCTCTTCGCCCAACACGGCGAGGTTCTTTCGTCCAACGTGATCACCGATCGCGACACCGGCCGCTCCCGCGGTTTCGGCTTCGTCGAGATGGCTAGTGAGGACGAGGCGCGCGCCGCCGAACGTGCCCTCGACGGTCAGGACTTCGACGGTCGCCAACTGAAGGTCAACGAGGCAAAGCCTCGTAACAACGACCGGCGCTGGTAGTCCGGACGCAGTTCGGACGCGTTTTTAGACGAACGCAAAGGCTGTCTCATCTTGAGGCAGCCTTTTTTTGTGCCCTGGAGGCTCTGGGCTTCTCGCTGCCCGCCGGATCTTACTGCCCGCCGGGTCTAGTTATCTACCGGGTCTCGCTCCCCGACCCGCGGGCCCGGGTGAATGGTCGGTATGACGGATCCTCACCACAGCGAAAACGCCGCCACCACTGTCCCACGGCGGGCTTCTTGTGTACCTTCCCGGCATGCATAAAGACACACGTAACGGCGAGCTGCGCAATATTGCCATAATTGCACACGTAGATCACGGTAAAACTACTCTGGTGGACGCCCTCTTTCGGCAGTCCGGCCTGTTCCGAGAAGGGCAGGAAACCGCCGAGCGCCTCATGGATAGCATGGACTTGGAGCGTGAGCGGGGCATTACCATTGCTGCTAAGAACAGCGCCATCATGTGGAAGGGCGTGAAGATCAACATCCTGGACACCCCGGGACACGCGGACTTCGGCGGGGAGGTGGAGCGCGCACTGTCCATGGTCGACGGCGTGCTCCTCCTCGTGGATGCCTCAGAAGGACCACTTCCTCAGACGCGCTTCGTGTTGGATAAGGCGCTGCGAGCATCGCTCCACGTCGTCGTGGTCATCAACAAGATCGACCGCCCGGATGCGCGCGCGAAAGAGGTGCTCGACGAAATCTACGATCTGCTCATCGATTTGGATGCGGATGAGGAGCAACTTGATGCACCCGTTTTCTACACCGACGGCAGGCGCGGGCTTGCCTCCCGGGATCTCGACGCCCCCGCTGAGAACCTGCACATACTGTTGGACGCCATCCTCGAGGAGATCCCCCCACCGGCCTACGCGTCCTCCGAGCCCTTTCAGATGCTTGTCTCCGACCTCTCATACTCGGATTACCTCGGCCGCCTTGCAGTCGGCAAGGTCATGCACGGTTCGGCAAAGAGCCGGGAAGCGCTCGTGTGCCTCGGCGAGGAGGGCCGACAGACGCCGCTCAGTGTCACGCGCCTGCAGGGCTACCGCGGACCGGCTCTGCTGGAGGTCGATGAAGCCATTCCCGGCGACATCGTGGTGCTCGCGGGAGTCGAGAACGTCCAGATCGGCGACACGATCGCCGCGCAGACCGCTCCCAAGGCGCTGCCGCGCATTGTCGTCGACGAGCCGACGGTCTCCATGCTGTTCGCCCCGAACACCGGTCCGCTGAAGGGCACCGAGGGTCGCTACGTACAAGCGCGTAAGATTCACGATCGCCTCGTTCGAGAAACCCTGCAAAACGTTTCGATACAGATTGAAGAGACGCCCGACAAGGACGGCTTCATTGTGAAGGGCCGCGGGGAGTTCCAGATGGTCATTCTATTGGAAACCATGCGGCGAGAAGGCTACGAGCTGAACGTCGGACGCCCCCGGGTCATCTTCCACCGGGAGAACGGCAAGCTCCTCGAGCCGCTTGAGCATCTCTTTCTCGAGTGCGATGAAACCTTCGCCGGCGTCGTGACGGAGAAACTCTCGAAGCGAAAGGGCCGCATGCTCAGCTACGAGTCCCACAAAGCGGGGCGGGTTCGCCTCGAGTTCAGCGTGCCCTCGCGAGGACTACTGGGTTACCGGGATGAGTTCCTCACGGATACCCGGGGAACCGGCATCATCAACTCGTCTCTCGAGGGCTATGAGGAGTATCGCGGGGACTTTCCCGCGCGTTTCACCGGCTCCCTCGTATCCGATCGCAGCGGAGAGGCCGTGCCCTACGCACTCTTCAACTTGGAACCGCGGGGACAGCTCTTCGTGGTGCCGGGCGACCCGGTGTATGAAGGCATGATTGTCGGTGAGCACAACCGTGACCAGGACCTCAACGTGAATCCCTGCAAGACCAAGAAGCTCTCCAACATGCGCGCGGCCGGCAAGGATGATGCGGTCACGCTGACTCCGGTGCTTCCAATGACGCTGGAACGGGCCATTCAGTTCATCCGGGATGATGAACTGGTCGAGGTCACGCCCCATTCCATCCGGCTGCGGAAAGCCCGTCTGTCCGGCCAACAGCGCAAAGCCGATCGCTCCGCCGGCGAGAACTGATAGAGCCCGCCCTTGTGGGCCTGCGTCGCCCGCGGCGGAAGCGCCGGCTCCGGTCGGCTGCACACCCGGCGATTCAGAAGTACACCTCAGCGGAGATGGCGTCCCCGGAGACCCCCGCCTCCCGGAGGATGTCCTGAGCCTCGTAAATCATATCGCAGTTGCCGCAGAGGTAGCAGCGGGTATCCGGGCCAATGACCTCCTCGAGAGATCGATCCCGGAGGAGCTCCTCCCGGAGCCACTCCGTCGTACGTCCATGAAAATCGCCCCCGGCTTCTCCGGAGATGCACGCCAAACGGCGCTCCGGCGCATACTCATGCCAGTCGTAGCGCTCCTCGAGGCGTCGAGCCCCATGAATCACGCAATAGTCCAGATCAGGATAGGCGCGAACGAAGGACCGAAAGGGCGCAATGCCCGTTCCCGTGGACACGAAGAGCTTTTTTCCGCGGCGCTCGTCGGGAGGAATCACAAAGGATCCGAAGGGACCGTCCACCCGCAGTCGGGAGCCCGGAACCACCCGTCCGAGTTGCGGCGATAAGAGACCGCCGTCGACAACTTTGAGCAACACTTCAAGGGCCTCATCGTCCGGGGCGGAGTAGATCGAGTACTCGCGCATATGCATGCCACCCGGAAAGCCGAGGTTGATGTACTGCCCGGGCTCGAATGCCAGGCCCTTGCGTTCGAGACGGAGTGCAACAGTGGAGTCGCTCAAGGTCCGTACTTCCAACACGGCGTGTGTGCGCTTGGCTGTTTCGACGGTGTGTCCGGCGCTCATTGCGACAAGGCCTGCACAACCTCGTCGCGGATATGCCGCGCGCCGATCGGCCCGTCGTCCCCGCTGATCCACAGCAAGGAGCGAACCTCATGGACGTTTCCGGCTCGCACCGCCGGCAATGAGTCCCAGAGGGGATGGTCTCGCACGTCGTCCCCGCGGTCGCCGGCGCCCGGATCAATTCCCAAGAATAGGTGGTCGGCCTGAATGCGCCGGAGCTCTTCCAACGAGAGATTCACCCATAGCTCGTCGGGGTCTCGGGGAACACTCGGCCCAGGCAGCAGTCCCAGCTCCTCGTAGAGAATACGGCCGGGACCGGTGCTCGCGGCGTAGAGCCGAACAACTCTGGGCCGGACCCGGAGAAACGCAACGGTTTCATCCCGCTGGAGAATCCCGCGAATATCCCCGCGGGCTCGGCGCAACTCGCGACGGTAGCTGTAGATGACATCCGCGGCAGCGGACTCCCTTGCAAGAGTCAAGCCAATCTGTGCGGTGAGCTCAACGGGATGACGTGCGGTCAGCACGACGGTTGGAGCAATCCGACGCAGCCGCCGCAGGGTACGACGATTGGCGAACTTCTCGTGAATGAGAATCACATCCACGTCGGCGGCAACGATCGCCTCTCCGCTCGGTGAGCTCAAGGTGCCCAACGACGCGATCTCCGACAGTATCTCCATCTCCGGTAGCTCGGCGAGCTGCTCTCTGGGTCGATCGGCGATCGCCGGTGGATGTCCCATGGCTACGAGGGAATCAGTAATTAAATAGCCAATAGATGCCACCCGGTCGGGTTGCACCGGCACCTCGCTCTCCCCGCCGGCGTGGCGAATGCGTCGCATTTCCGGTGTCGATTCCACCACGTCGAGGGCCGGCAGATACGCGCTCGCCAGCACGAAGAGCAGCCCAAAGGCAAACGATTGAACGACCCCGTTGATCCTGTCCCGGACTCCCGGCTCGGGACCGAACAAAGCCTCAGCGCACACGCTCCTGTCTTGCAAAATCATGACCTCTTCGCTAGGATAGATTTCGGCAAGCCTAACAATTTCGACTAGGGGATACAAGACCAACGACACCATGAGACGGTTTTGATGAGTAGCGAATTTCATGACTAGCGATGCCCTCTTCCAAAAGACCCTTGAGCAGTACTTCAATCTGGATGCCTCTCCCGATCCGCCGGCCGGATCCTTGCGCGCGCTGGAGATTGATGATGCCGATTCGTTAGAGCGCCTCATTGCTGCACAACCGCCGGAGATGGCGGATCAGAGCCAGCCCAACGTCTCCGGTGTCATGACCGGCAAACTCTACAGCGCCTTTCCCGTGGCCGTCGTCTTTGCCGCGGCACTCTTCGATCGGGCCCTCCCGGTCGATCGCAACACGGTGCGTATTCAGCCGGGAGGATCGCACGGCTTTCGCTTCTGGATTCCCGAGGAAGCCCTCGTAGCGGCACCGCAGCTCGCTGCCGACCCGGCGCAGCGGTCCGAGCTGCTCCGCGATCTGCTCGAAGAGCTCTTTGAACGCCACGTCGCGGCCGTTTGGAAGGGCCTCGCGGAGCACACCGGCGCGGACCTTCGCTCACTGTGGTCGCTCCTGTCGACCAACCTGGCAACCATGTTCCTCCGCAGTGAGCAAGAACCCTACCGCTCCAGCCTCGGCATCACGGAAAACCGCCGGGAGCAACTCCGGACGGACGAGGAGCTGCTGTTCGCACAGGGAGCGCAAGGGCCGTTTCCCCAACGATCCCGCAACCCACTCAGACAAGCCACCCGGCTCTTTACGCCGCCTGCCGAGGTCGGCCCGCCCATCTACCTGCGCACGAAATGCTGTCTCCGCTACCGAATACGCGTCGGCGGTGAGGCGGTGCCCTACTGCAGCACCTGCCCGAAGATATCCGACAATGAACGGCTTCGCCTCATGAAACACCCTCACCCACGTCGAGATGCGCAATGATTCGCCGCGGCGGGAGGGCGACGCTCGTGCTGCTCTCGACCATGGCTAGCGGAGGCTTGGTGGCCGCCACGATTCTCTCGATCTCCGTGGGCGCGGCGGATATCGATCTCAACACGGTCCGGCGGGCACTTCTCTCATGGACGGCTACGGAGAGCGGCGACGCGAACTACACCATTATCCGCATGGTCCGTTTGCCCCGGGTCATTATGGCGGCGCTTGTCGGCGCCGCACTCGCAACGGCCGGCGCGATCATGCAGGCCATGACGCGCAACCCCCTGGCCGGGCCGACGATCATGGGACTCAACTCCGGAGCGGCCCTCGCGATTGTGGCGGTGTTCGCCGCCGCACCGGCCCTCTCATACAACGCCCTGATCGCCGTGTCCTTTGCCGGTGCGGCTCTCGGCGCCGGGCTGACCTTCGGAATAACCTATCTGTCGCCGGGTGGACGCCGCCCGGCGAAGCTCGCGGTGGCCGGGGCGGCGGTCACAGCGCTGCTCGAATCCCTAAGCCGTGGTTTGGTGATCTACTTCGAGCTCGGTCAGGATATATTGTTTTATACCGCGGGCGGCGTACAGGGCACGAGCTGGGATCAAGTTCGTTTGGCCGCCCCGTGGATCCTCGGCGGCTTAACTATAGCGCTCGCGACGGCGCCGAACTACACCGTGCTCAGCCTGGGCGACGCCGTGGCCGTCGGCGTGGGCCAACGGGTTCGCCTGCTGCGCGTGGTGGGAACCGTCACCGTTCTTCTCCTTGCGGGGGCGTCGGTATCGGTGGCGGGTGGTGTCGGCTTCGTCGGACTTGCGGTTCCCCACATTACCCGCTTCCTCGTCGGTCCCGACTACCGCTGGGTCATACCGGGTTCCGTGCTGCTGGGTGCAACGCTCGTCGTTTTGGCGGATGCGGGCGCGAGGTTGGTAAATCCACCCTACGAGACGCCGGTAGGTCTACTCACGGCGCTCGTTGGTGTTCCTTTATTCGTCTATTTGGCGCGCAACCGTGCCTGAGAGAGAAAGCTCAATGCGTACGACCGCCGGATTGACAACACGCTTCAGTGTCGTGGCCCTTCTGTTGGTCGCGGTGAGCCTCGTCTCGCTGGGGGCCGGCTTCATCGATATGAGTCCCGGCAACGTCTTTTCGGCCCTCACTGGTCGCGGCGCGCCGGAGGACCGTCTGGTCATACGGCAATTTCGCCTCCCCCGCCTCAGCGTTGGACTTATTGTCGGAGCAGGTCTGTCCCTCTCCGGCCTCGTGCTTCAGGGGATTTCACGCAACGGCCTCGCCGAGCCCGGCATTATCGGCATCAACGCGGGAGCGGGCTTCGGGGTGGTGCTGTTGTTGTACATCTACACACGCGGCGGCGCACTCCGCGGGCTCGCCGACGCACCGGGTATGATCCTGCCCGTCGCGGCCTTTGTGGGCGCCGCGGCGGCGGCGGGGATGGTTTTCTCCATTGCCTCCAAGCGTGGTTCGCTGACACCCGTGCGGCTCCTGCTTGTCGGCATTGCGGTGAACGCCGCCATTGGAGCCGCGACGCTGGTGGTATCCATGCGCCTCGACCAACAGCTGTACAACTTCGCGGTCACCTGGCTTACGGGGACGATCGCCGCCGTGGGATGGCAGGAGGTGGCGGCGCCCCTCCCCTGGATCGCCGTGTTGACACCCGTCGTCGTGCGGAACGCCGCCGTCTTGGACATCTTCACCTTGGGAGAGCAAGCGGCCATCGGTCTCGGCGTGCCGGTGGAGCGCCGCAGGCGCATGCTGGTTCTTGCCGCTACCGGCATTGCCGGGGCCTGCGTTGCCGTGGCGGGAGCGATCGCCTTTGTCGGCCTCATGGGCCCGCACATTGCCCGGCGCCTTGTCGGACCGCGACACGCGGTGGCGGTCCCGGCCGCCATGCTCGTCGGGGCCGTGCTCGTGGCCGCCGCGGATACCATTGCGAGAACGATCCTGGCACCGGTAGAGCTACCCGTCGGAGTCGTTGTTTCCGCCATGGGAGCTCCGTACTTCCTCTTCCTACTGACCCGGATTCGCAGCCTGTAGCATGAACAAAGGAGTGGCGCGGAATGTCTACGCTGTCTACCGACAAGCTAACACTTGCTTATGATGAGACGATCGTTGTCGATCAGATGTCATTGGAGTTTCCCGTGGGCCGGATCACGGCCTTGGTGGGAGGCAACGGCTCGGGAAAGTCGACCCTTCTCAAGGGACTGGCACGTATCCTCAAGCCGCGAGCGGGAGCCGCATATCTCGACGGTAAAGCGATCCATGCACAAGCCACGCGCCGGATCGCCCAAGAGATCGCGATTCTGCCTCAGGGCCCCGAGGCGCCGGAAGGCTTAACCGTCAAGGAGCTGGTTCTCTACGGGCGCTTTCCCTATCGGCGCCCCCTGACCGGCATAAGTCCGGAGGATCGGAGCGCCGTCGATCGGGCCCTCGAGCTAACCGACATGCGTGAGCTCGCCGAGCGCCCCATGGACGCCCTTTCGGGCGGACAACGTCAGCGGGCGTGGATTGCCATGGCTTTGGCGCAGGACACCGCCGTACTCCTCCTGGATGAGCCGACGACCTTCCTGGACATGGCCCACCAACTCGAGGTTCTTCATCTCTTGGAGTCGCTCAACCGGCAGGAAGGGCGCACGATCATTATGGTTCTCCACGATCTCAACCAGGCGAGCCGCTTTGCCCATCACATTGTCGGTATTGTGGATGGGCGCGTCGTTACGCAGGGGCCGCCGGCGAAGGTCATGGAGCCGGAAACCTTTCGCCGGGTCTTCGGGGTGGAAGCGGACATCATCGACGACCCGCGAAGCGGCTGTCTCATGTGCATACCCTACACGCTCGCCCGGCGGTCACAGGACTGAGCCCTTACGGCGCCGAGTGGCTTCATCGGCCTCTATTGCATATACTTCGATCGTATGAAGAGCACGTACGTCTTAGTGCATGGCGCCTGGCACGGCGCATGGTGTTGGCGAAAGGTGATCCCCGGTCTGCAGGAGCGCGGGCACAGCGTCCGCACGGTCGACTTGCCCGGGCACGGCGAGGATACGACGCCGATCTCCGAGGTAACGCTTGACGCCTATACGGCGCGCGTCCGTGAGCTCGTCGAACAGCTCGAAAAGCAACGGAGAGAGCCGGTCGTGCTGGTCGGTCACAGCATGGGCGGCCTCGTCATAACCCAGGTGGCGGAGGAGATCCCGGATGCTCTAGAGGGCCTGATCTACCTGACGGCCTTTCTGCTTCCCCCGGGAGCGACGCTGCTCGAAACCGCCCAGGCGGACTCAGACGCACTGGTCCTTCCCAATCTCGAGGTAAACGAAGAGCGAGGCTTCGCGACGCTTCCGGATGATCGCCTAAAAGAAATCTTCTATGCCGATTGTCCGGCGGAAGATGTGCTGTACGCCAAGAGCCGACTGGTAGCACAGGCGCTGGCCCCCTTCGCAACACCGCTGGACTATACTGAGGCGCGCTTCGGACGGGTTCCCCGCTCCTACATTGAGTGCTCACAGGACCGAGCCATATCCCTCGCGGCGCAGCGGCGCATGCATGCAGCGGTCCCGTGCCGGCGCGTGGAAACCGTGGAATCCAGTCACTCTCCCTTCTTTTCCCAACCCGAGGACCTGGCGGCGCTGCTCCACGAGATGGGTCCGGAGTAGCGCTGTCGCGCGGAGGCGCCGGTTATCAAGCGGCGTAGGGTGTCAGCCGTCACAGCCGTCACAGCCTTCGCAGGCGGCGAGTAGCTCTTGAACTTTGTCGCGCACCATGGGGAACTGGATATCCTCGGCAATGTTCTTCGCCTCCCGAAGCTCCCGACATCCCTCGTCGGCATGGCCGAGATCCAAAAGGACGCGGCCCAACTGTTGATGCATGTAGGACTCGTGCGGCAGAAAGCCGATCTGCCGATCAATGGCGATAGCCTCCCGAAATCGCCCGAGCGCCTCCTCGCGAGAATCGAGGGCGCTCAGTATATCGGCCATGTTTCCCAGCGCCACGCTTCGTCCCTGACGGTTTCCCGCCGCCCGGCATAACTCGAGATCTTCTCGGAAGTAGCGCATGGCGTCTTTCGGCCGATCCATCTCGTTGTACAGGAAGCCAATGTTGTTGAGCGCGGCGCTGATTCCGGCGAACTCGTTGAGCCGCCGCGCCAATTCCAGATTCGCGCGAAACGCCTGGAGGGCTTCTTCATGGCGTCCAATCTTCGCCAGGACGATGGCCATGTCGTTGTACACCCGCGCAATAGCTCGCTCATCCCCATAACGACGGGCGTACGACAGGCCCGCCTCATAGGCACGCAAGGCCGCGTCCATCTCTTCCCGTCGATAAGCGATCAATCCTCGGTTTCGGTACAGGTACGCAAGCCCACCGTGGTAGTCGTGCTGCTCCGCAATGGAAATGCCGCGGTCGGTCAACGCAGCTGCGGACTCGGTCGCACCCTGGTCGACCTGCAGATCACTTAGCACTACGAGGCAGTCCACCACTTCTCGCGGATCGCTCTCCTCGGGCGCGGACTCAAAACGCGCGACCACGCGCTGTAGCAGCTCCGCCGCCTCCTCCCAGGCTCCGACGCGAATGAGCGCTTTCGCCAGATCGTGGAGCGCCCCCAGATCCTCCGTACCGGTGAGCTCCAATCGGCGCCGCAACAGGGCAAGCGCGCGTTCGTTCTCGTAATCCTCGAGTGCGTACTCGGCGGCCTCGGCCAAGCACGAGACGGCTCGATCACGTGCGCCGGCTCGCTCATAGTGGTCCGCGATCTCATACAGCCGTGACCGACGCGCCGGGCCGGAATAGACCTGCTCGTACGCTGCCGCGGCGGCCGCATGCAGAGCCTGTTGCTGAGAGCCGAGCTGAGACTGATAGACGGCCTCAGGAATCAGGGAATGGGAGAAGAGTGCCGAAAGCTCCGTGGTAGCGAGACTGAGCTCCTCGTCTCCATCCGGCTCCATGCTTTCGGTGAGCGCTTCGTCACGCAACATGGCGGACAGCACGCGAATATCGAAGCGGAACCCGAGGATGGCGGCCCGCTGCACGGCCTCCCGCACCCGCGCGGAAAGGCGCTCGACACGCGCCAGAATCACGGATTCGACTCGGTCGGGAAGCGATCGCAGGGCACCGGCTTCATCGCCCGCGCCAAAATGCTCTTCAAGATAGCGAACGCTCTGCTCGAGGAAGAAGGGGCTGCCGACGCTGCGCTCAACAAGAAGCTCCGTGCCGTCCGGCCCGACCAGCCGATCCACACCACGCCGGTGCAAGAGTTCGGCGCTCGCTTCCGGCGAAAGCGGCGGCAGATCGATCAAAAGAGGGGGCCGTCCGACGACCGTATCCGAGGAAAGCGGCTCGCCGCTGCTCCGCGCGCAGAGAACTATGCGCATGCCGGGCCGGGCGTACCGGGTTATCCACGCCTCGAGCACATCCCTGCCGGCTGCGTCCAACCACTGAAGGTCGTCAACCCAGAGCACTCGGACTGCCGGCAGAGCACGCAGGAGCGCAATCCATCCCTCATGAATGTTGCGGTGCCGAGTTTCGGGATCGAGGGACAGAACAATCGGTCGTCCAAGACCGAGACTATACTCGACGAAGGGTCGAAGGCGTTGAAGGGTTTCACGCAGCTCTTCATCGGCGGTACGCAGTTCGGTCGCGTCGAATCGTTCAGTTACTATTGCCGAAAAGCGCGGATCGTCCTTGAGAGGAAGATTCCAGTACTCCTGCAGCGCCTCGGCCAGACACCAGAATCCCGGAAGCAGCCGGTCGGTTCCTCGCACCGACAAAACGGATGCTGCCGAAAGATCTGATAGAGCGGCGCGCACCAGTGTAGACTTGCCCATCCCTGGAGGACCGGTAACGAACGCGGCTTTCGGCTGCTGTTCCCCGTACTCCGCAGCCTTCGTATCCCCCGCGAGATACTCTCGAAGGACCGCATGCTCTTTATCACGCCCGACGAAAAGGCTGTTGCCGGGTCGCTCCACCTGCTCTCTCCACAACACCTCGGCGACCTCAACCGTCTTCCGGTAACCCGGAAGACGCCCGCGGCCTCGCGGCTGCAACGCGTAGCTATCTTTAATGGAAGAGTGGAGCTCCGGGCTAACCATGATGCTGCCGCCGTAGTCCGCTGCAAGAAGGACTTGCGAGCGCCGCGTCGCCATGCCGACGATGAGAAACGCCTCGAGCCCGGCTGCGCCGTGCGAAGCGCCGTAGACCGGCCCCGCGGTAACGGCCGCACGCAGGTCGGCGGGCACGCGATCGCGAAGTGTAACGGCGAAGTCGGTCGCACGCTTCTCCGGGTGCTCGATAGCTTTGGGCATCCCGAAGAGGACCCGCGCAATGCCGGGTTGCCGGGCAAAGTCGAAGCCGTGGAAAAACCCATCCATCTCTGCACTGAGCGTGAGAATCTGAGGAGCCCATGATCTGAGATCCTCAGGAGCATCTACCCGAATTAGACAAACGGCCGCGTGACCGTACTGCCGGACCGAACCATCCAGCGGGAGCTTCTCCACGGAAGCTGCCGCAGCGGGATCAGAAGGGCCCATAAGCATGGAGATGACGGCATCCTCTTGTTGTAAGGCGCCGAGCTCCGCGGCATGGCACTGAGCGGCGGCGAGGCGGAGAGAATCTCCGTAAAGCGCCGCCGCCATGTGGTAGGAAGGCCCGACATGCTCCCAGGTAACGTCTCCATGACTCAGGCCACCGCGCGTCACCGAAGAAGCCGACCCGAGAGCTTCACCGTGCCCCGTCGCCTGTACGCGTCGTCCGGATATTGCGCGGGCGGCGCGAATGGCAGCAGCGACGGAACTTTCGTCTTCCGGAAAGATCGCAACGCATTCGCTCGCATCAATTTGGGCGAGAACGCCTCCGTGCTTGTGTATCTCCGTGATCGCCCCCGCGAAGTGCGCATCCAAAATCGCCGATATCTCGGCGATGCGGGCGTGCTCCCCGGGGCCGACGGACCCGGCGGCACGGGCGCCTCGCTCGTCCGTGCCCGCCGACGATTCAATGTAATCCTCGAGCTCGGCCGAGAAGCCGCTGGTGTCCAGCTGGAGGCATGTCCCGGTGACGGTGACAGTGTTCCGGCCGCTAGACAGCGCCTCGGCAACGAAATCCGGCACGAGTATTGGCATGAGCCTCCCCCCTGAAGCGTGCAGCGCTTACCCACAGCTTTATCCGGTTATTATATGAAAGGATATACCGAAATGCGCTATACTCCAGTAGGCTACTCATCTTTTCATGGAGAGTCGAGGTGGAAGTTCAAGCAAGCGGCCAAGCGATCAAAATCGACATGTATTCACCGGCGCCGGATCTCCGGCCATTCGTACGTCACTACTATCTCTTGGAAGCAGCGCCGGCCGGCGTTGCCCAAGCGGTGGCGGCCTGGACCAAGCAAGCATTGATTCTCCAGTACGGTAACCGCATTCGGTGGAACGTCGGCGGCAACATGAACGCCGTTCATGACGCCGCCCTCAACGGCTCGGTAACGCAGCCCTACTTCTTCCAGACCCGCGACAAGACGCTACGTTTCTTCGTCGTTGAGTTCACCGACATTGGACTCCATACACTTTTTCGCGAGAACGCCACAAGCTTCGTGGACGCCACGTTCGACGCATTTCTAATGCTTCCGGCTCGCAAACGACAAGCCCTGTGCGACGCGCTGTTCGAGCTTGAAAATACCGAGCGAAAGGTGGGACTCGTGGAAGCCTTTCTCCGGCAACTCGCCCCTGAGCCCGCAGACCTCGACGACCTCCGCAATGTGACAGGCGCCCTGAGCGAGATTCGCCGTTCCGGCGGCTGGCTCTCCATGAGCGATCTCCTCGAAAAACTGAACGTCAGCGAACGGCACCTGCGTAGACAGTTTCGGGAAGTCACCGGCCTGGCTCCGAAAACCTTTGCCCGGGTCATTCGCTTCTCCAACGCCCTCAATAGCCTGCTGGAAACCAGACGCTCGAACGGACTCTATACCGACACCTACAGGGCGCTCGAACGCAGCTACGCCGATCAAGCCCACTTCAACCACGAGTTCAAAGAGTTCACCGGCTACGCACCCCGCAAGCTGCCGGCTGAACGCTTCGGGATGTACAGGCTGTTCTCCACCCTCACCCTTTCGTGATGGAGTAGCGCCGGACGTCGAGCGGGCATCACCCCTGCGATTCCATTCGTCTAGAGGGCATCCAGTCTAGAGGGCATCCAGTCGAAAGAAATCGCGCAGCGGTGCCACCCCGTCCATGG
>CAYFQV010000053.1:14066-18464 GCA_964345195.1 uncultured Spirochaetaceae bacterium | reverse complement strand
TTACCGTCGCCGTCGAGGTCTCCAACAGCGACGGCGGTACTCTTATGCTGATCGGCGGATGCGGACACAGGTGGGTCGAAGCCGCCGTCGCCGTCTCCGAAGGCGACAAAGTTCGCGGCACCGTCCACGCTTACGAATGCATCCGTGGCGCCGTCGTTGTCGAAGTCTGCGAGTGCAACGTCCGTTGCAAAGAAGAGGTCGGTCCAGGCGTTTTGCGGTGCAGCGAGCCCGCCACTTCCGTCTCCCATGTGCACAACGTCTTCCGAGGCGCCGTCGTTTACAACAAGCGCATCAAGGGCTCCGTCCGCGTCGAAGTCCTCCAACGCAACACCGAGGCTCCGAGCGGTCGCTCCCGGGACGCCGGTCACGCTCGAAAAGCCGCCGCTTCCGTCTCCGAGATAGATTTGGTTCGCCTGTCCGCCGGCGAGAGGCACGCCTCCGTTTACAACAACCGCGTCCAGATTGCCGTCGTCGTCAAGGTCACCAAGCGCAACATCCCGACTATCGTAGCTCGGCCCAACATCCTGCGCCGAGGCAAAGCTTCCGTCCCCGTTTCCGAGGTAGACACTGTTCGCCTGGCCGGCGGAGTCCGTCCCGTTGGCGACAAAGACGTCAAGGTGGCCGTCATTATTCAGATCACCGAGGGCCACCGCGTTCGATTGGCGGCCGGTCACGCTCAACGCGCTCTTCTGCTCAAAGGCCCCGCCGCCTTCACCAAGATAGGAGCGGTTGGTCCCGCGGGCATTTACGATAAACGCATCCATACGGCCGTCACCGTCGAGGTCCCCCAGTGCCACACCCGTACCGGCTCCGATGTCGCTCGCCACCGCTGCCACGGACTCGAAGCTGCCTGTTCCCACGCTGTAGGTCACGTAGCTGCGATTGCGGCCTCCGAAGTTCACAACAAGCGCATCCAGCACTTTCGCCCGGGGCCGAACACTCGTTGATATTCCCGAAGAGGTATTGCCGCTTGTATCCACGGTTTCGACGCGGACCTGATAAAGCTCCCCGTTCGTGAGTCCGTCTATTGGTGTCCCTTGATTGGTGGTAGTTCCCGTGAACTCGGTCTCGTCGCCGTCGGGGCTTCCGTAGTAGAGACGGACTCGGGCGAAGTCCGGGTCCCCGGGATTGGACCACCGTACGGTCATGCGGCCGTCCCCCGGACGCGCGCGGAGCGCGGAAACCTCCCCTGGAGGCAGCGCTTGGGGGGTCGCCGAGACGCTTGCCATATCCGATACCAGATCGTTCGCGTCGACGGTGGACACGCCGAAGATGTAGGTCTTCCCTTGTGCGAGATCGCCGATTCGGTGGCTCATGGTATCCGGCGGGAGCAGCTCGGCCGTGTCCGGATCCAAGCCGTCCTCTTTGATTCCATAGTTAACCTGCACGCCGGTAACGCCGCCGTAGCCCGGGTTTATCCACTCCAAAAGCACGTCCGCCGTCCCCTGACCGCCGTTGTCTTCTATTACTCGAGCAGTCAAGCTCACGACCGCGGGCGGTTGGCCCACAATCTCCTGGCCCTGACAGCCCCCGAACGTAAGCCACAACGCAAGTAACAGGCTTGTCGACACCACAGTCGTTAGGCGCGCACCCTTTGTCTCCATCCGCATGATCGATGAGTATAACACATTTACTTCGACACCACGACACGTAATATTGCGCAGCGCGATACATTCTCGTGTCGTGAGTAAGCGCAGCGCTTGGTCGCGACGAACAGTTGCACCGGTCGCGCGGCCGGCGGGGGTCCTCGCCGAGCTCGGCCGGCGACTCAGTCGGCGGGCGCAACCTGCTCCATCAAGCGTGCATTAACTGCTTGTGCAGCCTGCCGCCCTTGCCCCATGGCAAGGATGACCGTCGCCGCCCCGAGAACAATGTCGCCGCCGGCGAAGACGTTCGGTATGGAGGTCTCACCCACTTCGTCGGTGACAATGTTACCCCGATCGTTGGTCTCGAGCTCGGGAGTCGTCGTTACCAGGAGCGGATTGGACTCGTTGCCGATCGAGACGATCACGGTATCTACATCAATAGTGTTTTCGCTGCCCTCGATCGCCACCGGGCGGCGCCGACCGGATTCATCCGGCTCGCCGAGCTCGTAGTCGAGGCACTCTATCCCCACGACCCGCTCATCCTGGTCGCCTAAAATGCGCTTCGGGCTTTTGAGAAAATGAAAGGTGACGCCCTCTTCCTCGGCGTGGTCGACCTCTTCCACACGGGCGGGCATCTCGGTCCGGGTACGTCGGTATAGCACGTTCACCTCTTCCGCACCGAGACGGATTGCCGTCCGAGCGGCATCCATGGCGACGTTGCCGCCACCGAGGACAGCGACTTTCCGCGGTTGGAATATCGGCGTGTCGGCGCGTTCGCGATCATATGCTTTCATCAGATTGCTACGCGTCAGGTACTCGTTGGCGGCAAAGACCCCGACAAGGTTTTCTCCCGGAATGCTCATGAACTTCGGCAAACCGGCGCCGGTCCCAATGAAGACCGCGTCGTAACCATCCCGATCGATCAAGTCCTTCAACTTGCGAGTCCGCCCGACCAGAAAGTTGGTGCGAATGTTGACGCCCATCCGTTCGAGGGTGCGTATTTCTTCATCAACAATGCGCTTGGGCAGACGAAACTCAGGAATGCCGTAGATCATCACCCCGCCGGGTTTGTGAAAGGCCTCGAAGAGGGTCACGGCGTGCCCTTCCCGGCGGATGTCCGCCGCCGCGGTAATGCTCGCGGGGCCGCTGCCGATGACGCCGACCTTCTTGCCGGTCTCGGGCTTTACGTGCGGCGCAGCGCCGGCGTCGTTCTCCGCGACCCAGTCGGCGACGAAACGCTCCAGGCGACCAATCGAAACCGACTGGAAGACGTCCTTGAGGCTCTTGCCGACGGTGCAGTACAGCTGACACTGACTCTCTTGGGGACACACCCGCCCGCAGATAGCCGGAAGCAGGCTGGTTTCCTTGATGATCGCCGCCGAGCGGGCGTAGTCCCGTTCGGCGATCGCCTTGATGAAGCGAGGGATGTCGATCGAGACGGGGCATCCCTTGACGCAGGGCGCGTTCTTGCACTGGAGGCAGCGTTCCGCCTCGACAAGGGCCTGCTCTTCGAAGTAGCCGTAGGTCACCTCATTCATGTTGCCCCGCCTGTCCTGAGGATCCTGACTGGGCATATCTTGCTGAGGAATCTTGAGCCTATCCCTGTTTTTCAAGGCCTGCGGTTCCAGCTCTTTGAGCGTCTGTTGTGCTTCGGCTTGCAGGCTTGCCGGTGACGTGAAACTCACTGTGTCGCTCCTTTCCGGGAGGCTGCCTGATCTGCGATCGAGTCGAGGCGACATGCCTTGCTCGCAAGGCTTTCCTGCTCTTTATACGCGCCGAGACGACGCAGCATGTTGTCAAAGTCCACTGCGTGCCCATCGAACTCCGGACCGTCTACACAGACAAACTTGGTTGAGCTGCCGACGGTCACGCGACATCCGCCGCACATGCCGGTTCCATCCACCATGATGGTGTTCAGGGACACAACGGTGTGGACGCCGTAAGGGCGTGTCGTCTCCGCGGCAAACTTCATCATTACCGGCGGTCCGATCGCCACCGCCAGATCCGGCGCGGGGTTCTTCTCGCACTGCTCCTTCAGCGGCTCGGTAACGAGAGCTTTGCGACCGTAAGAGCCGTCATCCGTGACGACAATAAGCTCATCGGCGATCGCCCTCATTTCCTCCTCGAGAATGACGAGCTCTTTATTGCGCGCGCCGATGATGATGGTCACGTGGTTGCCTGCCCGCTTCAGCGCCTGCGCGATCGGATGCAGCGGTGCCACGCCGATGCCTCCGCCTACGCACACCACCCGACCGTAGTTGTCAATGTATGTCGGCTGTCCGAGCGGGCCGAGGACATTCGCGATCTCTTGACCAGGCTCGTAGGTCGCGAGAACCTTCGTCGTCTTGCCGACAGCCTGAAAAATCAGTGTGATCGAGCCTTCATCCGGGTCCGCGTCCGCAATTGTTAGCGGGATGCGCTCACCGAAGTTGTCGTCCAGCTGCAGAATCACGAACTGGCCGGGATGCCGCTCCTCGGCGATCTCCCGGGCCCGAAGGCGTATCCGAAAGACCTGCTCGGAGAGTTGCCGTCGTTCAAGAACTTCATGCATAGATACCGTCCTTCATCGCGGATCGCTGGTGAATCATATGCGGCTGCGTTCGGTATTGACCCCGAGGAGCATGGCGTCAATGCCTTTCGCCGCCTGATGGCCATTTGCAATGGCACTGATTGCATCCCGTTTTGTATTCACAATATCTCCTCCGGCGAAGATCTTCGGGTCGCCGGTACGACCGAAGCGGTCCACCTGGACGCGGCCACGCTCGACCTCAATGCGCTCGAGAGCCTCTTGCGGGAAGAAGGAGTAATCGGC
>CAYFQV010000053.1:10826-13966 GCA_964345195.1 uncultured Spirochaetaceae bacterium | reverse complement strand
GCGGTGCGGGCCGCGTCCATGGCAACGTTTCCGCCGCCGATCACGGCCACGCGCGCCCCCATGGCGGGTTCTCGCCCCGCGGTGACATCGTCAAGTACGGTGATGCCCGAGAGTACCCGGGGATGATCCTCTCCGGGGATACCCATCCGGTAGGGGTTCGGCAGACCGGTGGAGATGAAGACGGCGTCGTAGTCGTGGTACAGCGCGTCGAAACCCACGTCCCGTCCGATCTGTACTTCCTGCTTGATCTCCACCCCGAGGGAGGCGATGTACTCAATATCCTTGTTGATCTGCTTGTAGGGTAGACGATACTCGGGAATACCGTAGCGAAGCATCCCGCCGGGAAGATCGCGAGAATCGTAGACGGTGACCCCGTAGCCGAGCAGTCGCAAGTAATACGCGGCACTCATGCCGCCCGGGCCCGACCCGACGATTGCAACCCGCTTGCCGTTGGCGTCCTCACCGCTCTCGAGGATCTTGTCGTAGTCCTGGGCGTAGATCTGGTCGGCAATGTAGCGTTTCAGCCACCGAATTGATATTGCCTCGCCGTCACCGTGGCGCTTGGCGCAAACCGCCTCGCAGGAGTGTGTGCACACCCGGCCACAGGAGGCGGGGAGCGGATTCGACTCGTAGACGATCCGCAGCCCCTCGGCAAGGTCGTTGTCGCGAATTGCTTGGATGTAGCCCGGTACGTCCATGTGGGCGGGACAGGTGGCCATGCAGATTCCGCAGGCCACGCAGCGGTCCGCCTCTTTTTTGGCCTGCTCTTCCGAGTAGCCCTGCACGAGCTCGCGAAATCCGGCCACTCCTTCATCGGGCTCGAGCATCTCCATCTCCACGCGCTCCTTCTCCAGAAGCTCGTAGCCGGGCGCCCGCCGATAGCCGAGCTCGCTGTCGTCCCACTCCTTGGGATCCTCACCGGGGACGTAGCGGAAGACATCCGGGTCGCTGTCAACCCAGATGTACTCGTTGCTCATGCCGAGGGAGCCGGTCGGACAAATGTCGACGCAGAGAGCGCACCAGCAACAGCGCCCATAGTCGACCATGGGCCGCAGACCGCTGTCTCCGTGCCGGGTTTCGTGCGTCGCCGAGACAACCAGGTCGATCGCCTCGTTCTGACACACGGTCTCGCAGGTGCCGCAGCCAATGCACATGTCAACGTCATTCGTGTGGAAACCGCGGTAGCGCGGCGCTCCGGGACGATCGTCGATCGGGTTTTTCGTGGTATACGGCTTCTCGAAGGCGCGCTTCCATACCGAAAACGGTGCGATTAGGTCCTTTACACTCATGGCCTACCTCTCAATCTCCGGGGGATAGGTATGGAGACTCACCATGAGTCCCGCAATGTCCGCGATATTTGTCCCGACAGCCAGCTTCTCGAGTACCACCATGGCGTGGGTATAGGAAGGGCCGCGGACGTATACCCGACGGGGATAGCCGGTCCCGTCCGCGACGAGAAAGTAGCCGTATTCTCCTCGGGTGCACTCCGCCCGCCGATAGGTCTGTCCGGGCTCTATCTTCCAGTGCAGTACGTTCGGAAGCTTGGTGTGGATTTCGCCGTCTTCCGGGATCCGCGCGGCAATCTGCCGGATCAAGGATAGCGCCTGGTACATCTCCTGAAAGCGAACCCAGGCGCGGGCGTAGGCGTCGGAATCGGTATGTGTGACCACGTCGAAGTCGAGTTCGTCGTAGCCGAGGTACGGCTCGTCCTTTCGGGTGTCGCGGGCGAAGCCCGCGGCGCGTGCGTTCGGTCCCGTAATACCGTAACGGTCGATCATCTCGGGGTCGATGACGCCGAGCCCCTTGGCGCGAGACTTGAAAACCGCATTCGAGAACATGGCCAAGTCGATCTCTCCCAGGAGTTTTTCGACCTTCATCAGGACGCCCTCTAACCGGTCCTTGAAGCCCTCGGGGAGATCCGCCCTGACCCCACCGGGGATGATGTACATGTGATAGATCCGCCCACCCGTGAGCTCCTCGAATAGGTCGAGAATGTAGTCGCGGTGGACCATGGTCCATTGCCCGATTGTCCCCATGCCGAAGGCGCCGGTCTGCCCGCCGATCCACTGCAGGAAACTCGTGAGCCGCGCCATCTCCAGGGTCAGGATGCGGAGCCGGTTTGCCTTCTCCGGCACTTCAATGCCGGCGAGCTCCTCTACGCCGGCCGCGTATAGGTACTCGTTGAAGTCCGGCTCAGGGACACAGATGCGACAGACCAAGGGGAAGTTCTGAATGTAGGTCCGCCGTTCCATGAGCTTTTCGAAGCCTCTGTGCAAGTAGCCGACATGCGTGCGGCACTCAACAACCGTGTCGCCCTCAAGGGTCAGCTCGAGGGACATGTTCCCGGTGATACCCGGGTGATTCGGCCCCTGCCAAATCTTCATGTACTTGCCCGAGGAGAGGTCGAGCGCCGGAGCACCGGTATCCGAGCCCTGGTCACGATCGTGGGCGTCGAACTCGCGATAGCTTGGCTTCTCGAATGTTGCCCGAGAGTCGATGTCGCGGAATAAGTTCGTATCGGCACTCATGATGTATCCTTTTCTTGACTATTGCTCCGGTCACCGTTCCTCTGCCCCCGATCGGCCTCGTGTAAGCCGGGATAGAGCTGCTCCCGCATGTGCTCTCGCGGAACGATCTTCTCTCGACCCGGCCGCGGGAAGTAGCGCGCCTCCGAATAGGCCCGCGTGTCGAACTCTCGACGCATGGGCGGAATATCATCCCAGCTTTCCAAGATGAAGGGCTCGTTCACACGCGGGCTGCCGGGAAAATCAATGCCGAACATCTCCTTGAGCTCGCGTTGGTAGGTGCCCGCCTGTGCCCACAGAAGATGGATCGATTCCATCTCCGGCACGTCGCGGTCCACCTCGACTTCAACACCAATGTCTCTAACGCCCCTGTAGTCGTGCAACAGGTAGGTGAGTCGAAAGACCCCCTTCTCAATGACGTCCACCGCGGTAAGAAAGACCAGATGGGTAAACTGCTCCACGTCTCGCAGATGCCGCAGCGTGCTCACTGCCTGCTCAGGAGCGACCCGTATGAACGCCTGCCCGGCGTGGGTCGTACGGCTCTCATGAGCGGCAAAGCGGTGCTCCATATCCCGTATCAGCGCTTCCATGTTCATTGTTCCTCACTCGATCAAT
>CAYFQV010000053.1:4425-10726 GCA_964345195.1 uncultured Spirochaetaceae bacterium | reverse complement strand
ACTCACTGCTTTCTCGACGCGATGCCACCGCATGCCGACCGGGCGCCTACCAGTTGTAGTCCGGCATGTTCCAGTCGGTGATAATCGTCTTCTGGTTTTCCTTGTACCAGTCGAAGTTCTCGGCGTACTCGTTCGCGCCTTCCGCCTTACCTTCCCGGATGAGTCCCTTCAGTTTCTGGAACCCGGCCAGAATGGCCTCCGGCCGCGGCATACAGCCGGCGACATAGACATCCACGGGGATGTAGTGATCCAAACGATTAATCGTGTTGTAGCTGTCCCAGTACATGCCGCCGTTAATCGTGCAGCTACCGAGTCCAATGACGAACTTCGGATTCTGCATCTGCTCGTAACTGCGAACAATGCGCTTCAAGGTCTTCAGGGACACGTAACCGCCGATGATGAATACCCCGGCCTGCCGCGGCGTCGGCCGCCCCTGGATCCCGTAGCGATAGGCGTCGAAGCGCGCGGTCATTAGCGGTCGCAGCTCAATGGCGCCGCAGCCTGTTCCAAACCCGAGCACCCAAAGGCTCCGGGAACGCGCCCAGTTGAGGAAGTTCTCGATCATTCCCCGAAAGGGAGCAATGGCCTCGGGACGGGCGTCACAGAAGCAGGCGCGGTCCTCGATCGGCATGTCGAGGTTGGGAAGCTTTACGCCGTCGCCGGTGATCGGCAGGCGCCGCTTCTGTTCCTCCTCCGCGGGGGATTCCGCGGCTGTTCCGTCGACTGCGCCGGCGGATGCGGCGTGGGCATCGTCCTCTATCTCATTGCTGCGGCGCTCACTCATACAACACTCCTCATAATCTGCAGGGCAACGGCGACAACGCCGATGCCTGCGGGAATCTTCAGAAAGAACGTGATCGAATCTTCAACTCGGAAGCGTGGAAAGGAGACGCCGATGAAGACCGTGAACAGGTAGATCAGGAAGGTCTTTAGCACCATTCCGACGATTGTCGTTGCACCGCCGAAGAAGATGTTCATGTACAGTATCAGCTTGGCCCCGTTGAAGATCGCTCGATTGCTCTGGAGCATGCCGAGGTACGAGCCCTGATACTCGGTCGGCGGGCCAATGGGTACTTCCTGCGGCGCGGTCACAACGCTGAACGGGTTATTCATGGTCATCCCGAGGAAGGCCAGCATCCCCGCAATCGTTGCCAAGGGGTTGGCAAAGAGCGTCCAATTCAAGATACCGCCTTGCTGGGCCGCAACGATCTCGGTGATCGACAGGGTATCATGTTGAACGGCCAGAGAGATTATGGCCAGTGTAAAGGGCACCTCGAAGGCGGTCATCTGCGCCAAGCCTCGGGCAACCCCCATGGCGCCATACGGATGGCCGCTTTCGCCGGCGCCGAGGGCCATGCCGAGTTGACCGAAGAAGATGAAGTAAACGACCAACAGAAGATCTCCCGCAAAGTGGAAGTTCCCGAAGAGCGTAGAGCCGAAGATGACCGGAATAAACATTAAGGTGCCGATTCCGCCGGCAAGGCGGAATACCGGGCCGAGATAGAACATGACGCCGTGACTCACCGTCGTGCGCTTGGCGTTGCTCTTGATGATATCGATGTAGGGCTGCCAAATCGGAATACCGATACGACCTTGTACCCGGGCGCGAATGCGCGCGGTGGTTCCGATGAGGAGAATCCCATAGTTGAAGACGATGAACAGCGTGATCGCCGCGTACAAGACCTGGATTAGTAGGGGCTCGGTCATGCCGCACCTCCCGCAATGAGGTAGAGAACAACTACGAAGAGAACTATGTGCAACGCGTAGGTTTGGCCGTTTCCGGAGTAGAGGCGCCGTAGTGCGGAGCCTAGTGAGGCGACGCTCTCTCTGACCCCGTCCCAGAAAACGATCACGCCCGGCGCCGAGAGAAAGCCGAGCGCTTTATTGTAGTGGGAAAAGAAGTTGTGGGCGTAGTGCGTGGTTTCCGGTCGTTCCGGCCGCTCGGCGGCGTAAACGATGTTGAACTGCTGCAGCTTCTGCGGCCGCCGCATGACCGTCACAAGCCACGCAAGCGGCACCAGAAAGACCCCCATGGTCACGTACATGACCACGTTGCCGTTCCAGTAGCCCAGGCTGGATATCACCGTGTAGCCCTCCATTGTAGTGGTGGTGGCGGCCGCTGCGGCACTGGGGAGCGCGGCAAAGTACGCTCCGGTGGCGCCTAAAAGCGGCCGGAGGAGAATGTTCGGATACATGGAAACCGCCATGAGGCCACCGGCCATGAGCAGCTGCGGAACAAGCAGCCACGCGGGGGCCTCCTTCACGTTTCGATGCGCCTCTTTCATCTGACCGAGGAAGACAGTGTGAATGAGCTTGAAGAGGTACAAAAAGGCGATCGTACTCGCGAAGAACGCAAGAGCAGCCTGGAAGTACCATCCCCGCTCGAGAAGCGCGGTGTAGAGCATCCATTTCCCGCCGAAGCCGGCGAGAGGCGGCACGCCGGAGGTGGCTATGATCGCCATGAGCGCTGAGATAAACGTCAGCGGCATGCGCTTGATCAGCCCGCCGAGCTCGTGCATGGTCCGTGTTCCCGTTCGCATGACAACGCCGGCTAGAGCGAGAAAGAGCATCACCTTGAAGGTGAGATGCAATATGGAGAGGTACACACCGGTGGTCCAGCCGAGCTGAGTCCCCATGACAAAGGCCATGACAATGTAGCCGAGCTGACTCATGGAGGAGTACGCCAGGAGGTACTTCACATCTTGCTGGAAGACCGCCAGGAGGGCACCGAACAGAGCGGTCAGCCCGCCGACCCATCCGAGCGCGGTGAGGAGGAGATCGCCGGCGTCGGTACCGGTCATCCCGGCGGCGCCGCCTCCGAGGACGAGAGCAACCACCAAGAACACACCGAACACCGGAACCTTGCTGAGCAGGCCCGAAAAGATCGGCGAGAGCTCATCCTCCGCCTCCGCGTAGGCCCCGGGCAACCAGATGTGCACGCCCGCAGCGCCGGCCTTCACCAGAAAACCCAGGGCAATAAGGACCAATCCTCCTATCGCGGCGGCACCACCCGGCAGCGCTCCTCCGGCCGCTAATGACAGGTCCGCAAGCGACGGCGCGGCGGTGGACTGCATACCCCGCAAGACGGGGCTCATCAGGCTTTCCGCGCCGGCCAATCGTGGCGTTGCGCTTGCGTGCGGCACGGTAAAGCTCGTCCCACTCAGCATGAGGAGTCCCACCATGAGCAGGAAAGCCCCGCCGAGAGAGAAAACCAGATACCGAAGGGCCGCACGAGCAGCGGATGGTCGACGCAGCAACAAGAGATAGGAAGAGACGGTAATCACCTCGAAGGCCAGAAAGAACGCGAGCGAGCTCTCCGCCGCCGGAAGCGAGATCATCCCCAAAACAAGCACAGTGCTAAGCGGCACGAGACCTACTGCCCGTCCCCGTCTGTTCATCAGTGCTATGAGGACAACGGCTCCGCCGATGGTAAACAATCCGAGGAAAGCCAACGCAATTCCCTCCAGAAAGGGCAGCACCACCCATCCGTACGCCAAAACCGTCAGCACCGCGAGGAGCGCCTTCGGCTTAGCGGGGAGCCAATCCAGCACGAATAGTCCAAGTCCGAGCGCGAGGGGTACGAACATCAATATTTCCCGAAACCCGAAGATCCAAGCCGTCAGAACGCCCAGAACCGGAAGTGCGGCGCCGAAAAACGCCGGTGCGAGCCACGGAACCCACTCCCCGGTGCCCGCGGCAGGTTTCGGCGCGGAAACGGAACTCCCGGGCGGACGCGGCGAGATTGCTTCAGAGCTGATACTCGCGCCGAGGAAGCGAAACAGATACGCCGCCTCGAAAAGGGACCCCGCCAGAATTATGCTTATCCAGAGCACATCAGCGGCTCCGAGAAGCTCGCCGATGAAAACCCACTTAGCCCAGAAGGTGGGAAAGGGAGGCAAGCCGGCCAAGGCGACGACGAAAACTCCCGCAAGCAGCAGGATGCCGCGGCGCCCGCTCGCCCGCGAGCGCGTCGCTAGGCGCTGAGCCAAACCACGCAACGCGGTGAGACCGGCCAAGCCGCTTAGCCAGAAGAGCCCTCCCTTGGCCAGGAGATGATTCACCAATATGCCGCCGGCAACGAGAAGCGTTGTTGGGCCGCTCCAATCCTGAAGTTGTGCGAAACTCAGTGCGGCTACAACAAGGCCGATTTGGGCGACCGACGAATAGCCCAGCATCCGCCGGGCATCTCCCTGCCGCAAGCCCAGAAGGTTCGAGAGCCCGAAGGTGAGCACACCGACGCCGGCAAGGACGCTGAGCAGCGCATCCGGCATCATGGGCATCATCTTGTAGAGAGCTGCCAGGATGCCGCCGGAGGTCCCCACGGAAATAGTTGCCGCGACGGCGGGATCCGCAGCTTGGTAGACATCCAGAGCCCATCCGTTCGCCGGAAAGGGCTTGAGCTCGATCAGCAGCGCAGCCACCACCAGGAAGAGCGCGGCGAATCCCGCACCCGCAGTCAGGACGCCGCTTCGTGAGGCTGCCGCCGCCATGCCGTCTATGTTCAACGTGCCGGTTAGCCGGTACAGGTAGATGGTTCCCAACAAGAAGAACGCCGATGACAGGCCCCCGGCGATCACGTACTTGAAACCCGCGGCAAGCCCGTACTCATCATCCTGTAGGGCGATCATACCGTAGCCGGCAATCGCGGTTATCTCGAGGAACACAAAGATGTTGAACAGATCTCGCGTCAACACCAGCCCGTTCGAGCCCAGGGCCATCATGAGCAGCAACACTTGCGCAGCGAGATGCTCAGCGAAGAAGCGTCGGGCAAGTACGAGTCCGGTACCGAGAAAAGCCAGGTTTATTGCCGTCGTCACGATCGCCTCAATCAAGCCCATGCGCAGATTGATGGCAAGGGGGGGCTCGAAGCCTGCGGTGAGGACCTCGACGGGGGCGGAGCCTGAGAGCAGAGCGCCGAGCCACCCGGCGGACAGGGTAAGCATGAAGCCCACGGCCCCAAGACTGAGGCCAATGGAGAGCCCCCTTCCCGCGCGGTCGGCAATACCGAGAAGAAAGGCCGAAAGGAGCGGGACGGCAATGAGATAAATGGGGCTTACCATTTGAGCTCCTTAAAGGAATCGATATCAAGAGAAGCCCGGCGGTCGTGTAGCTGCACGGCGTAGACGAGCATTAAGGCGGTGACCGCCAAGCCGATGACGATTGCCGTCAGAACCAAGGCAGACGGGATTGGATCGACGACAGCGCCGGCAGCCTGCGCTTGCGGTACGGCGTCGTTCAGGATAGGCGCCGTTCGGCCGCGAATGTAGCCGATGGATACCATGATCAGATGGACACCCGTATCAATGATGGAGAAGCCGATTATGATCTTGATCATGTTGCGCTGTGTAAGCATGCCCCAGAGTCCCACCAGGATGAGCAGCATTCCGACAATGGTTACCGGTATCATGAAACCTCCCCTGCGCCATGGCCGTCCGCATTCCCGGTGAGATCGCGCATCCGATCCAAGATCCCGGTGAGCTCGGCGCCCACCTTCAGTCCCACGAGGGCATAGATCACCGGGATAACCCCGGCGCTAATGAGACGCCCGTACTCACCTATGGGGAGAATCCGTGCGTCCAAAAAGCCTGCAGCAAGGACAACGCCGAGAATCCCAATCGCCACATAGCTCGCCCCTGAGAGGGATTCTACGAAGCTCAGAATGCCATGGCCGATCTCGGCCCGACGCGACGACAGAAAATGCAGCAGTGCGGCCGCGGCTATCAGCACCCCGCCCTGGAATCCGCCGCCGGGTGTGAGGTGGCCGTGCAAAAAGATGTAGACCCCGAAAACCAAAACCACGGGAATGAGGATTCGGGCGCCGGACGCAAGAATCTCAGAGGCTTCCCGGCCCCCGTTGGAGCCGGTCTCGTCGCCATGCAGGGCTTGAGGGAGCCGTACGCTCCGGCGAAGCAGGAAGCCGATCCCCGCGGTGGCAATGAAAAGCACCGTGACCTCTCCGAGTGTGTCGAGACCGCGATAGGTAACAATCACCGCGGTGATGACGTTTTGCGCGCCCAGCTCATCAGGGCTACGGTCGACGTAGCTTTCGGCCAACGGCGACAACGAGGTAGCAGGCGCAACATCCGTAACAAAGGGAAGCATGAGTGCCGCCAGTCCCACGACTGCGACGAGGGCGAAAATTCTAGAGATCATCACCTACTCCTCTCTCGGCGGAGGTGCCGGACGGTGTCGTCACCGCCCGAATACGCTTGAGCGCTAAGAGAAAGACGACGGTCGTCAGAGCGGAGCCGATCGCCGCTTCGGTCATGGCGACATCCGGCGCGGCCAGGGCCAGATAGAC
>CAYFQV010000053.1:2520-4325 GCA_964345195.1 uncultured Spirochaetaceae bacterium | reverse complement strand
CGAATCAACGCGTGCGAAGAGATGGGGTTGGTGAAGACGATAAACACAATCAACAGTGCCAGCCGCGGAAGCCACGACGGTACCGCAATACCAACGCCGAGGAGAAAGAGAATGCTTCCGAGAGTTGTGGCCTTGGTGCCGGCCTGCATGCGGTTGTAGACGTCCGGCATGCGCACAAGCCCCAAGGCAGCCAAGAGGAGAAACACCGCTCCAGCAATGCTCACTAACCCGCCGATGATCCCGGTAATAGCCACTACAGCCCCCTCTCCAAGTAGCGTGCCACGGCGACCACTCCCAGAAAGCTCACCAAACCGTAGACCAAGGCAACATCGATGTAGATCAGACGATCGCTCACGAGGGCAATGAAGGCGATAATCGAGATGGAGATGATAGTCATGCCGTCGAGGCCGATTGTGCGATCGGCGGGACTCGGGCCTGCCAGGACCCGGACAAAGGCCAGTACCGCGGCAAGCACCGCAATGCCGCCGGCAATCCAGAACAGCAGCTCAACCACAGAACACCTCCAGGTAGCGCTCGAACTTGGCGACAATGCGTTGGGTTGCCTCTTCAACATCCTCTCCGGCGACGTTTATCCAGTGGACGTAGAAGAGCTCGCCGTCGGTTTCCACGGTGATCGTCCCGGGCGTCATGGTGATTGAGTTCGCTAGGAGCAAGCGACCGAGACGGCTGTGCAGCTTTGTTCGGACCCGGACGACGCCGGGGCGAATCGGCAACTCCGGAGAGAGCACGCGAAAGGCAACGTCGAGATTCGCCCGTATCAGCTCACCAAGAAAGACGAAGAAGTAGGCCACCGCGAAAACCACGGCCCTCGGAGTAAGCCGGAAGTCACTGAAGATTTCCGCTGCTCCAAGCGGGAGCAAGAGAACCAATACCGTCACAACGCCGGCGGCGCCGATCTCCTGAGCGTTCAGGGGATACGCCAATGCCGCCCACACAAGCAGCAGCAACAGAGCCAACAGCACTCTTCCACGTACCAGTGCCACAGACGCTCCTCATGCCGACACGAACACAGCGGGTAGACCAGCGCAACGGTTCATTGCACGGGACCACGGCGAAACACCGCCGCCACGGTTGCGTAATTGCAACCTGCCGGGCAGGCTTCCTTACCCAGTGCTCGCTAAGCACTTATCTATAAAAGGATTTCTATATATTTCGGATGGTATATGATGTTTGGGTGCTTGTAAAGCAGAAATTTGCGGGGGGAGTCCGACAGCACGGAACGCCGTCTTTCAGCCGGGCACAGCCTATAAAAAACCCGCCCGGTTTTACCGGGCGGGTTAAACGCTCACCGAGACGGCGCTCCGTTTGCCGGGACCGCCGTCCGGCGCTCGTGGCTGCGGCGCGCTTATCGCCGTGCGCCGTCGAGGGCTTGCTGTGCAAGCTGAAAGTGCGGTGCGATCGTTACCGAGACGCCCGAGATCGCATCCACGTTACCGGAACTACTGACGATCCGGCTCGGATCTTGCGTCTCGATCAACATGGCAGCGGCGCGATCCACTTGTACGTACCACCGGTCCTCTGCGTCACTGTTGGCGACCATTCCGTAGTCTCCCTGCACGGACTGCAGGTACTTCATCTTGTCTCCGTCCTCGGGGATCCCGTCGAAGTGGACGTCCACAATGTAGCCGTTCTCGACCACGACTCGAGCCGTGCTCTTCCAGCCTTGGCCGCTGAACTGATCGGCCTCGGCGGTGTAAACACCGTCCTGCCACATTCCTTCGGCAAGAGCGAAACCGCCGACTGCCACGAGAAGCGCAATAGCCACAATTATCGTTTTGCGCATA
>CAYFQV010000053.1:0-2420 GCA_964345195.1 uncultured Spirochaetaceae bacterium | reverse complement strand
TCATGGAACCGGCAATCGGAATGATCGATCATGCGAAGGCCGAGACCGTGACCCTCGTGAACAACGCCGGCGTTGCCGAGCCTTTCGGCACCATTGAACAGCTCCAAGCCGACGCCGTCGCCGGGCATATACACCTAAATCTAACCGTGCCCATGCTTCTATCCGGAGCGTTCCTCCGGCGTACCGCGGCGTTCCGGATCGGCCGGCGCATCGTCAACATCAGTTCCGGCGCCGCAACGACACCGTATCCGGGTTGGGCACCCTACAGCTCAGCCAAAGCAGCGCTTGCCATGCTGACCCGCGTGATTGCCGCGGAGAACGCCTACCGCGAGTCCTCGCTACGTGTTATCGGAGTCACGCCGGGAGGGGTCGAGACGGCCATGCAGGAGCGGATTCGAGGCGCTTCGGCCGAGGAGTTTCCCATGCGGGAGAAGTTTGTTCGTCGCAAGCAGGAGGGGCGCCTGCACTCGCCCGAGCAGGCGGCACGAGGAGTTCTTCGCGCCCTGACTGATCCCGCCGTGGAATCCGGCGAAACCGTGGACATTCGCAAACAGTACGCCGAGGAAGCGCTCTAAGGGGAAGACGATCCGCGCGCGGCAGCGGCGTGATTGTGAGATCCTTTGGCTTTAGCTCGCGCAACCGTGACGTACATCCCGCGGACGACTACGCAGACGCCGATCCTCACTGAGGCTAATCGCCGCTCTTTTGCTCCGCGTTCCGACTCTCCGTCGTTACTTCGCCGTCACGCGGCTGATGCTCACGTGCGAGCGAGAGCTCGATCGTCGTTCCCGGTCCAAGTCCGTCTTCCCGAGCCGTCACCTCCTCTGCGTTCCGAGGGGCCACAATGGCGGGTGAATACGCCGAGATTTCTCCGCCGTAGGCCTCAACGACGCGCCGAACCAGAGGCATACCAAAGCCGGTGCCGCTTTCGCCGGAGGTACCCTTGCGCTGCGTCATGCCGGTCTCCGCAAACATATGGGGAAGCAGGGATGAAGGCACTCCCATACCCCAATCCGTGACACGTAGTTTCACCTGCCTACTATCACGCTCCGTGGAGACCGACACCGGCGAACCCTCATACGAAAACTTGGCGGCGTTGGAAAGCAGATTTGCGATCACGGTGTTCCGAAGGGTTGTGGCGTCCGCAGCTACAACCAGGTCCTCGGGAACCGCGTTCACGAGCTCGAGATCCTTGTCCCGGAAGCGGTGGGCAAGGAGCCGATACGCCCCGTCAACGGCGTCCCGAAGCGGCACCGCCGTGATCGCAAGCTGCATGCGTCCGGTCTCGAGCGCCTGCAATTGCCGTACGTTGTCTATCAACTCCATTGCCGAGTCGAGGCTCTCGCGAATGGATTCCCGGTAGGTATCCAGGCTGTCGCCCAACGACCCGGTTAACTGCAAGAGCGATTGCACTGCGCTGAGGGGATTGCGCAAATCATGGCTGAGAACATGGATAAGATCACGCCGGTGCTCACTTACATCTTCAGCCTTGCGCTTCTGCTCTCGCAGCTCTTCGGTCCGCTCCTGAACGGTCGCCTCGAGACGACGATTTATACTCCGCAGCTGTTCGTTCAGTGAGTTGATCTCCGCATCCCGTTCCCGCAAGGTCCGGGAGGCCCGATTAAACGCAGTCGAAAGGGCGGCAAACTCGTCGTTCGCAATGAGGGGAGTCTCCGTGCCGTAGTCCCCACGCTCGATCCGCTCAGCCGTAGCCAGGAGAAGGTCGGATGATATGCTCAAGGAGCGCGAGAATGCGATCAACACGCTAATACTGACGTATGTGCTGAAGATGATACCCGGAAGCGTGACGGTGACATCGGCATTCATGTCTGATAGGAAGAGCAGGACGATGAAGCCAAAGGGCAGCACCCCCGTGGCCACGACCACCGCGGCGATCTTTACGATAACCGGGATGGTGACCGGCCGCCGAAGTTGTTCGCCAGAGACCGGCACGCTCAGGCGAAACCGCCGCGCCAAGAAGTCCAAGAGGAAATAGCTGTACAGCGAGAGATTGATCACGTTCCCCAGCACGATCCCGGCCACGGCCGGCACGAACGCTCCCGGCTCGGTTTCTCCGGCAAGACCGCCGATGATCGCGGTCGCCAGAACTATGAGCCCCAGAACGCCGGCCACGCCCGCCCCCACCCAGGGCAGAGCAAAAGAGCGCAGATACGCTCGTTCCCAATCCCGCCGGCGCACGTTACGACGCAGGGGATGCGAAAGAACCGGCCCTGCCGCGATCGCCCCCAGCAAGTAGAAGCCGATGGTAAACCACGTACCTTCCGCGGAAACCGTAAGCACGGTGGCGCTTCCCGCCAATGCCACGGCCGCAAAGTAGAGCGCTTGCGGAATCAGGAGCGACAGGAACACGAAAAAGATCCTGCCGAAGGGCTTGGTAAGCTGAGTTATTGCCGGGCCAC
>CAYFQV010000052.1:15791-18521 GCA_964345195.1 uncultured Spirochaetaceae bacterium | reverse complement strand
CGCGATTGTGGAGCTCGTGCAGCACCTCGTGCGCTCCGGGCAAGGTGCCTTCAATCAGCGCAGCGAGGTACCTGCCGAGGTCCTCGGAGCTAATCCAGTCCGGGTTGGCGTCCTCACCGCGGCTGCGCGTCTTGATCGATGTATGGGCCGTGACCGCATACACGCGAACATCGGAGTCGAAGTTCTCCTGCTGAGAGACCCGGGCCATCATCTTCTGACCGGCCGCCATAATCGACATGACACTCTCATCGGGGTTGATGCTCTCCGCCTCGGGACCGGTGAGCGTCACGTAGATTCCGTAATCCTGCTTGCGCAGCTGATCCACGAAGGCCCGCTGCAGGTTGAAGTGCGTGTAGAGATTGTCGTGCACGCTGCGGTCCCAGTCGTCGGGCGGCATCTTGTGGAGCCGATGCCCGTAGTAATAGGCCCCGACCGACACAACGATCGCGTCAATGTGCCCCTGCTCGGAGAGAATCTGCTCCTTCATGGCCACGACATCATCGAGATTACCGAGATCAGCGGGGATCGTGTGCAGATCACCGAGCCCTTCCACGTAGGTCCGAAGCCGCGGCGACTGATCGCCCTCTCGGGTCGGGACGTAGACTCGGTATCCCGCCTTCATGAGGGATGCCACGATCCCTTCTCCGATTCCGCCGGAACCGCCCGCAACAACAGCCACTTTCTCGTCAGCCATACCATGCCCCCTTCGGCTGGAAAGATACGCGTCCGCCGTACACAGCGGAAAGGATGAATTTTCAGGACGATGTAAGCAGCGTTGTCGCCCTGAAGCGGACGTGAGTACCTTGCCGATGTGGCACGGACACCGCGCTCCCGAGACAGCGCCGCACGGCAATCCCCTCGCTCCCGGAAGATCTGCGCCCACTGTGGCCGCGTCATCAACCCGCGGCGTATGAGCGACCACGATTGGGCCCAGCTACGCTACTGCAGCGCCGCGTGCCGCCGAGAGGCGGGAGCCCGGGTTCACCGCAAACTGGAAGATGCAATCACCGAGCTACTGACCATGCGAGGTCCACAAAGCTCCATCTGTCCATCCGACGCGGCCCGCCGGGTGTTCCCCGACAGCTTCCGAGAGCACATGGAAGACGCCCGGCGGGCCGCACGCCGTCTGGCCCAGGCCGGGCGCATCATCATCACTCAGAGAGGCAGGCCTATAGCCCCCGCCGATTTTCGCGGGCCCGTCCGGCTCGCCCGGGGGCCCGCCTTTGAGACCTTGAGCGCGAAACCACATAGCCGACGCGAGTCCGGCAGCTAGCCCGGATGCGCGTCGGGAGGAAGTGACGAAGCATGAGCACGAGCGCAAGCGACACCGTTATCTTCTGGTTCCGGAACGATCTGCGCCTCGACGACAATCCCGGCCTCACCGCGGCGATCGCCGGCGCCCGTCGCACTCCATCGCCTGGTGATTCCGACCGGGCTCGTGGCGGGGGGTCCGCACTCCTGCCGGTATACATCTTCCCGCCGCGGCTCTTCGGCACAACCCGCTTCGGCTTTCCCAAGGTCGGCCCACAGCGTGCACGCTTCCTCACGGAAAGCCTGGAGGATCTGCGAAGGAGCCTCCGGGCTCGTGGTTCGGAGCTGCTCATTGTGCAGGGGGAGCCCGGCGCTGTGCTTGCGGAGCTCGCTCGCCGCCACCGCGCCCGGGAGATCTGGTACCAAGATGAGCCGGGTACGGAAGAGGCTGCCGAGCTGAGCCATGTTGCAGCAGCTGTCGGGGTCTCCACCGACGAGGGCGCCCCGCTCCTGCGCCCGTATCAGGGACAATCCCTCTACCACGTGGAGGACCTGCCGTTTGCGCCGGCGGACATGCCGAACGTCTACACGGAGTTTCGCAAAGCCGTGGAAAAGCGCTCCCGGGTCCGTGATCCCCTGCCCCCACCCGAAGAGCTCCCGCCGCTGCCGTCAACGCCGGCAGACGGTGGACACAACTCACTCGGGACGAGCGTCGGCATGCCCGCTGTCGCGGACATTGCCGGTGCTCCCGCGCCTGCCCCCGATCCCCGCGCCGCGATCCACTTCACTGGAGGTGAAAGCGCCGGGACGGCGCGGCTTGCCTATTATCTCTGGGAGAGTGATGCGCTCCGACGCTACCGCTACACCCGAAACGGACTGCTCGGCTCGGACTACAGCTCCAAGCTCTCCCCGTGGCTTGCCGACGGCTCACTGAGTGCCCGGCGGATCTACGCGGAGGTGAAGCGCTACGAGCGGGAACGGGTGAAGAACGACTCGACCTACTGGCTCGGCTTCGAGCTGATCTGGCGGGACTACTTCGCCTTCCTGGCGCGGAAATACCCGAGCGCCATCTTCCGCTTCGAGGGGCCCATGCAGCGTCGCTATCCCTGGACCAATGACTGGGATACCTTCGAACGCTGGCGTCAAGGTACGACCGGTCAGGACTTCATTGACGCTAACATGCGCGAGATCGCCGCCACCGGCTACATGAGCAACCGCGGTCGGCAGAACGTCGCGAGCTACCTGGCCCGGGACCTCGGGGTCAACTGGATCATGGGGGCGGAGTGGTTCGAGTCCCAGCTCATTGACTATGATCCCGCGAGCAACTACGGCAATTGGACCTACAACGTCGGCGTCGGCACCGATCCGCGCCAGGACCGCTACTTCAACCCCGATCGGCAGGCGGAGAAGTACGATCCGAAGGGCCGCTACCGCCGGCACTGGCTCGAGCCAAGCCTGTTCGATTCGGGTGCCGGCGAC
>CAYFQV010000052.1:11197-15691 GCA_964345195.1 uncultured Spirochaetaceae bacterium | reverse complement strand
CGACGGACCGGGCGAGTACCCGCCGGAGGACCGGCGGTGAGTCTCATTCATGTAGATGACTACGGTCTCCGTTGCGACGCCGGGGATTTCTGGATCGATCCGTGGAAGCCGGTGAGTCGGGCGGTGATCACCCACGCCCACGCCGATCACGCCCGCCCGGGCTCGGGACACTACGTCGCAAGCGCAGCCACCGCCGCCTTTCTGCAGCATCGCTTGGGAGCAGATATCTCCGTAGAGACCCCGGACTGGGGCGCGCCTCTGCGCATGGGAAACGCGACGGTCTCGTTGCACCCGGCGGGGCACTGCGCGGGCTCCGCGCAGATCCGCGTAGAGGCCGGCGCAGAGATCTGGGTGGCGGCGGGAGACTACAAGCGCGCCCCGGACCCGAGTGCGGAGGCCTTCGAGCTTGTTCCCTGCCACAGCTTCATTACCGAGGCGACCTTCGCACTGCCCGTGTATAGCTGGGAGCCCGGCCGGGACACCGCCCGGCGGATCCTCTCGTGGTGGCGGGAGGCTCCGGAGCGGCCGAGCCTGCTCTTTTGCTACGCCTTCGGCAAGACCCAGCGAATCCTCGCCGAGCTCGCCGCCCTTCCGGAAGCTCGGGAGCTTGCCGCGGAACGCGGGGTGTACCTCCACGGCGCCGCGGTGCGCCTCAGCGAGATCTACCGTGACCTGGGTTACGAGCTCCTTGCGACCCGGCCGGCGCAAAGCGTGGAGGACCGCGGCGACTACCGGGGTGCCCTGGTCATTGCCCCGCCGTCGGCGCATCGCTCCCCCTGGATGAAGCGCTTCTCCGAGCCGCAGACCGCCTTCGCCTCCGGATGGATGCTGATCCGCGGCGCCCGACGGCGGCGGGGCTACGAGCGCGGCTTCGTCATATCCGACCACGCGGACTGGCGCGACCTCATCCGAACCATTCGAGAAACCGCTGCCGAGCAGGTCTTCGTGACCCACGGCCATAACGCGGTCTTTGCTCGCTACCTCAGCGAGGAGCTCGGCGTCCCGGCGCAGTCGCTCGAAACCCTCTACGAAGGGGAGTCCGAGGCGCTGTGAGAGACTTCATTGATCTGGTGGAAAGCCTGGACGCTACCACCGGCACGAACGAAAAGATCCGCCGCATTGCCGACTACCTGCAAAGCGCCGATCCGGCGGATGCGGCCTGGGCGGTCTACCTCCTGACCGATCAGCGGAAAAAACGCACCGTGCCGTCCGGCACTCTCAAAGAGATCTTCATGTCCCACACCAGCCTTCCCGGGTGGCTCTTCAGCGAGAGCCACGCCCAGGTCGGCGACACCGCGGAGACGGTGACCCTCCTGATCCGCGCCGACTATCTGGACCGGGCAAGCGCCGACGCGGGCGGCGAGTCCGACTTGGAGACCCGCCCGCTGCACAGCTGGATGGAAGAGGCTGTTCCGTCGTTGGCACGACTCGACCGGGAGAGCCGAGCCGCTCGAGTGGTCTCCTGGTGGCGCCGCGTGCCCGCGGATCAGCTCTTCGTGCTCAACAAGCTACTAACCGGGGGCTTTCGCCTGGGTGTGGCAAAGGGAACGGTGGTGAAGGCGATTGCCACCGCGACCGCGGTGCCGGAGACGGCGGTCACCGAGTATGTCACCGGCGGCTTCACACCCCGGGCGGACTTCCTGCAAGGGCTGCAGAGTGCCGCCGACGACTCCTCCACGAAACCCTACCCCTTCTACCTGGCGAGTCCGCTCCCAAATGAGATATTCGGCGCAGGCGAGCTCTCCGATTGGCGCATTGAGTGGAAGTGGGACGGGATTCGCGCCCAGATCATCCGTCGCGGCGGAGACGTGGCGATCTGGTCCCGCGGAGAGGACCTCGTCACCGATCAGTTTCCGGATATCGTCGCCGCCGCGGCGGCACTGCCCGACGGCACCGTACTGGACGCCGAGCTCCTGGCCTGGTCGCCAGGGGCCGGCGACGGAGATGAGGCCCGAGGCGGTCCCGCCCCGTTCTACGTACTTCAACGGCGCCTCGGGAGAAAGCGCGTGAGTCCCACGCTCCTCAAGGAGGCGCCCGCTGTGACGCTCGTCTTCGACTGTCTGGAAGAGGGGGGCCGGGACATCCGCGCACTTGCGCTGGAGGAGCGCATTGCCGCCCGAGACCGGGTCCTGGCGGCGGCCGCCGGAACCGGCGGGCACAGCGCGGAGGACGTCGCTACCCCGCAGATGGAACGACTCCTGACGAGTGATGACGTGGACATCGACTCATGGGAGGAATTGGAGCGTCTCCGCCGGGAGAGTCGCAGCCGGAACGTCGAGGGCTTCCTGCTCAAGCGCCGCGGCTCGCCGTACGGCCGGGGACGCAAACGGGGTGATTGGTGGAAGTTCAAACGCGACCCCATGTCTCTGGACGCGGTGCTGATCTACGCGCAAGCCGGAAGCGGCAAGCGGGCGAACCTCTTTACGGACTACAGCTTTGCCCTCCGGGGCGAGGACGGACTGGTCCCCTTTGCCAAGGCCTACTCCGGGCTCTCCAACGAAGAGATCGCCGAGCTGGACAGGTGGATCCGTCGCCACACCACTGAGCGCTTCGGTCCGGTGCGACAGGTGGAGCCGCTACGCGTGTTCGAGATCGGCTTCGAGGACCTTGTTCCAAGCTCGCGGCACAAGTCCGGCGTGGCAACCCGCTTTCCCCGGATACTGCGGCCCCGTCCCGACAAGAGCGCGGATGAGATCAACACCCTCGAGGACGCTCGGAGCCTGATTCAATGACCACCCCGCGGGAGATTAATGTTTACAAGGCCCTGAAGCTCACGCCTCTCGACTTCCAAGAGGAGGCTCGCCGGGCATACCACGCCGGCGAGAGCGGTCTGATACAGGTGCCCACGGGAAGCGGTAAGACACTCGCCGCCGTGGCGGGGCCTCTCGAGCGAACGGCCTTTCGGGGCCGAGACGGCGGGCTGCAGATCCTCTTCATTACGCCCCTTCGGGCGCTCTCGCGGGATATCGAGCGGGCTATTCGCAGCGCCGTGGAGGCGATCGGCGCGAATCTCTCGGTGGAGTGCCGGACCGGGGACATTTCCGGCTCTCGGCGTTCACGACAGCTGAAAGAGATGCCGGACATCCTGATCACGACGCCGGAGTCGCTCTCGGTCCTGCTCGCCCGGCCCGGCGCGGGACGGATCTTCGCGGCACTCCACACGCTAATCGTTGATGAGTGGCACGAGCTTCTCGCCGGCAAACGGGGCGTCCAAACCGAGCTGGCCGTGGCCCATTTGCGCGCCCTCGCCCGCGTCAGGGCCCCACGGCGGCCTTCGGGTATGCACACAGCAGCGGGGCAGCACTCCGCACTCCAGGTCTGGGCGCTCTCGGCCACCCTGGGCAACCCCGAGGAGGCCGCCCGCGCCGCCGCCGGCCGCGGCACGGCAGCGCGGATCATAGGCTCTGCGATCGAGCGGCCGCTGGAGCTGGAGCTCATCGAGCCGGCGGCGGGGGCCGGTTTGCCGTGGTCCGGCCATTTGGGTTTGAGTATGGCTCCGGCGCTGCTCGAGCGGCTGGACCCGACGGTGTCCACTCTGATCTTCACGAACACCCGTAAGCAGGCCGAACGCTGGTACCAGCGTCTCCTGGAGCTGCTTCCCGAGCATGCGCACCGAATTGCCCTGCACCACGGCTCGATCGATCGGGACATTCGGGCGCGCATTGAAGAGGAGGCGCGGGCCGGCCGGGTTACCTGGACGGTTGCCACCTCCTCTCTGGACTTGGGGATCGACTTTGCGCCGGTGGAGATCGTTGTGCAGATCGGCTCACCAAAGTCGATTGCCCGGCTCATGCAGCGGGCCGGAAGGAGTGCGCATCAGCCGGGCCGCACCGCGCGGATGCTCTTCGTCCCCACCCACGCCCTGGAGCTGCTGGAGCTTGCCGCCGCGCGGGAGCTCGAGGGGTCCGCAGCGGGAGGCTCGGCACGGATCGAAGACCGTCGGCCCCTCTCCAAACCCTTGGACGTGCTTGCCCAGCATCTTGTGACCCTGGCTTGCGGAGACGGCTTCAAGGATACGGAGCTCTTTGCGGAGCTCCGGGATACCGAGAGTTACGCCGGCCTGGAGCGACAGGAGCTCGATTGGGTGCTGGACTTCGTGGCCCACGGAGGCAAAAGTCTGAGCGCCTACGAACACTACCGCAAGCTCAGTCGGGACGACGACGGCGTATGGCGGGTGCGGGACAGCCGGATTGCCAAGCTGCATCGGATGAGCATTGGTACGATAGATGGAAACAGCCAGGTGAAGGTGGTGTTCACAAACCATAGGCCGGTGGGTAGCGTCGAGGAGCAGTTCGTCTCGAAGCTGCGCAAGGGGGACAGCTTCTACTTTGCCGGGCGGCTCTTGGAGTTCGTCATGATGAAGGAGTTCACGGTCTATGTCCGCTCCGCTTCCGGCAAGACGGCGCACACGCCCAGTTGGCCCGGCGGCGCACTGCCGCTCTCACCCTCCATGGGCCGGATGCTTCGGGCGTATCTCGCACGCGCCGCGACGGA
>CAYFQV010000052.1:0-11097 GCA_964345195.1 uncultured Spirochaetaceae bacterium | reverse complement strand
CGCGACGGAGGACGAGGCGGAGGGCGCGGAGAAGGATGAGGCGATCGCGGGCCCGGTACACTCGGTCCTCGCGGCTCAGCGTGAGCTCTCGATCCTTCCGAGGGAGAACGAGCTGTTGGTGGAAATCCTCCTCCACCGTGATCGCGCCCATCTGTTTCTCTATCCCTTCGAAGGACGTCCGCTCCACGAGGGCCTTGCCGCGGTGCTGGCGAGTCGCATGCATGAGCGTGCCTCGGGCTCCCTGGCGGTGACCACGAACGACTACGGACTTCACATGGAGACCGCCGGCGATTACCCCTTCGAGATGCTGCTGCAAGATGCCGAGCTCTTCGCGCCGCAAGAGTTGGAGGCGGACATAAGCCGAAGCGCAAACGTTGACGAGCTCGCCCGCCGACGATTTCGCGGCATTGCCCGGGTGAGCGGGCTTGTGTTCCCGGGCTACCCGGGTTCGCAGAAATCAACGCGCCGACTGCAGGCGAGCGCCGGCCTCCTCTACAATGTCTTTGCGGAGCACGAGCCGGATAATCTGCTCTTCACGCAAGCGCACAGAGAGGTGCTGCGCGAGAATCTGAATGTGGATCGCCTCGGCCGAGTTCTGGAACGGCTCAGTCGGGCAAAGATCGTCATGGCACGGCTCCAAAAACCTTCCCCCCTTGCCTTCCCGCTCATGGTCGAGCAGCTGAGTCAGCAGTCGAGCTCACTGAGCAGGCAGGAGCGCGTGGAGCGTCTCAGGAAGCGCTATGCCCTCGCCTGAACAGGGCGCGCCCCCGCCGGATACCCTGGCATTCGCCCTCGGGCCGGACGGCCCGGGTGCCAATGCTGCCGCCTCCGTGGTGATCAGGGGTGACCGCAGCGCCTTCCTGCCCGCAAGCGCTACACTCCTGGTCGCCGACCTGCACCTCGGCAAGGCAAAAGCGTTTCAACGCCGCGGGCTCGGTGTGCCCGCCGGTAGCGACGAGGAAACGCTATCCCGTCTTGCCGCCGCGCAGCGGCGAAGCGGCGCGAGTGAGCTCGTCATCCTCGGCGACCTCTTCCACGATCCCGCGGTGCTCACGGAGTCGGAGCGCCGGGAGCTGTGCCGCGGGGTGATTCGTTCCGGCGAGTTGCTGCGGTACCGCGGAGAAGGCGGAACGACCGCCCCGGCCCGCGGGGCAAGCCACCTCATCCCGGGAAACCACGACCGGGGCGTGACCGACGCCGCGCGGAAAGCCGGGATGGTCCTGCATACGCCCCAGTGGGAGCATTCCGCGGGTATACTGCTGTGCCACCACTTCGCGGAGGGCTCCGGCCCCGTGATCGCCGGTCATGTGCACCCGGTGGCGCGGATACGTGCTCCGGGTGAGCGCCTTCGCCTTCCCTGCTTCACCGTGGGAGCCGGCGTGCTCACGCTACCGGCGTTCGGGACCTTCACCGGCGGGACCGACACCGCTCCCGCGTTGGGTCTACGCCGGATCGCCGTCTGGGAGGGCGCGCTGATTGAGCTCGATTGAGCCTTCTATCCACAGCGGCGAAGCGGCGGAACGGCGGAACGGCGGAGCAATGGCGGCCGCCTCTTTGCTCCTCGCCTCCTTGCTCCTCCGCGCGCGACGGCCGTACCTTAGCGACTATGTCAGAGAAACTTGGCCGAACGAAGCGGCGGCTGCCGCGCGCCCTCGGAACCCTTATGCTGCTCGTGACGCTCTCGGCGGGCTGCGTCTGGACGCCGGAGGCGCCGACGCTTAGCGCCGAAGTTCCCCGCAGAGCGACCCACGAGATGACCGGCCGGCTCGGCCCCATGGGGGCATCGGCCGAAGAAGAGGAGCTCCTGCGGCGGGATGGGCCGGAATACCCCTCGGGGCGCTTCATGGTGGTAAGCGATCTGCATCATCTGAGCCCGAAGCTGTGGAGTGACGGTCCTGCGTTTCGACAGCTCATGTCCACGAACGACGGAAAGCTGGTCGAGCGCAGCGCGGCAATACTGCATGCGCTGGAGTCGGCGGCCCGGCGGAAACAACCGGACTTTCTCGTGGTGACCGGCGACCTCACGTTCAACGGAGCCCGACAGAGCCATGAAGAGGTCGCCGCGACCTTCGCCCGGATTGAAGCCGCCGGCATCCCCGTCTACGCAATTCCGGGGAACCACGACATTAACAACCCCTGGGCTTCACGATTCGAGGGCTCCCGGAACAAAAAGGTAGCAGCGGTTGATCCCGGGGAGTTCCGCGAGATCTACGCGCCGTTCGGCTACGCGGAAGCTGCAAGCCGCAATGCGGACTCACTGGGCTATGCGGTTCACAGATCTTCCGGACTTCGACTTCTGCTCCTGGATACGAATCAGTACACGACAAACCATGAGGCGGGCTACCCGGACGCGGGCGGGTCTATTGGTCCGGCCCGAGAGGGCTGGCTTGCGTCACAGTTGGACGGCGGCGGGGACGGGTCCTCGGAACCGCCACCGACGCTTCTGTTTTTCCACCACAGCCTCCTAGCTCACGAACGGAATCCCGGGCTGGTGGTACCGAAGTGGATCGACATGTGGCCCCGCTACGCCCGCTGGTTCTGGGACGGCGCGGCGCCGATTACGTTCACCGGACATGTCCATCTGCAGGATATAGCGGGTCTGCGCGGTGAGAAAGGAGAGTGGATCTACGATGTCGCCACCGGCGCCTTTGCCACCTTCCCCCACAGCTACCGAATAGTGGAAATCGACGACGCGCAGCGAATGCGGATTCACGGCGAGACCGCGTCGGCCACCGACTTCCCGGCGAACGCGGGCGACATGTTGAGCTTTTCTCGTGACTACTATATCGAGCATTTCATGCGCAACTTCGGACGCAGCCTCGCCAAGGAAAGTTCCCTGAGTCTACGAACAGCGAGCGAAATAGGCGGCTATGCGGCGCTTATCGCCTTGCAGCATGATGCCGGAGAGGAGCTCGGCATGTCGCTCGGAGACCTGGCCGCGGATGCCTACGCCACGTGGCGGGAGCTCGCTCCGGAGGAAACCGTGCAGGACCTTGAAGACTTCGGACGAGACATGCCTCCCCGGGACAACGATATTGTTATCGATCTCCGAGACGGCCGCTGGTCTTCTCTGAGGCGGCGCGGTGAGTAGTGAGGCGGAGCACCGCGGGTATGATGATCAGCGTTGTCGCCGTCGCCGCGGCCAGCCCAATGGTAGCTATCAATCCGGCGCGCCCGAGCAGGATGAAGCGGGAAGCGTAGAACGCGGAGAGGCCGGCGATAATCGTGACGGTTGTTTGAATAATCGCCGTGCCGGTCTTGTACACCGTCGTCTGTAAGGCCCCGGCGTAATCCTCGCTTCTCGAGGCGCGTCGGAACACCAGAACGAAGTACAGGATGTCGTCGTTGCTCACACCCATGAGAGCCGCAACCATGAACACGTGAATCGGATCGTGTAGATAGCCGAGTAAGGCCAATGCACCGAAGTAAACCACCACACCGACGATGGTCGGTATCAACGCTATCGTCGCCCAGCGAAGGGAACGAAAGACCACAACGAGAAAGATCACGATGATCGGCGCGAAGGCTGCAAGGGAGATAAACTGACTCCGCGCCAGGTAGGTGATTTGGTAGATGTTCTCAATGGGGACGCCCAGCATTGCCGCGGAGGAGAAGTGAGCGGGAGTGAAGCCGGCTAAGCGGGCTCCGGCTTCGTCGCGCAAGCGCGTCGGCGCAGCGAGATGGTCGCGGACCCGTTGCATGAAGGATTCCAGGGTCTCGACGCCGGCGGGGTCGCTTATCGGCGGTATGGCCACCTGCAGAAGAAAGCGAGTCTGTCGCCACGCTTCATCCACGACGGCACTGAAACTCAATCCGGCACCACCGTTCGACAGAAGCTGCATGGCTTCACCAATCTCAGCGGGACTCTCCGGACGAACCGCCTTCAGACTGCCGTCCATCCGCCCAATCATGAACTCCACGAAATCGATGTAAGAGATGGACGTGGAAACGGCTTCATCGTTCTGAAGAGCCGTGTCGAGCTCCCGAAGTCGCTGGTAGTTTTCGAAATCGACCAGCCCAAACTCTTCGCCGGTGTCGACGAAGATGTCAATGTCGTGGTTGGCTTCGGCGCGCTGCTGGAAATACGCAACCGACTGAGCGATCTCCGTGCGTGGTCGGAAGGTGTCGCGGACACTGTAGCCGGACTGAACGCGTGGAACCGCCAGTGCGAACACACCGAGCACCGCCGCGCCGACCACCAGTCGAAGAACAGGTCGTCTCGGCGGCTTGGACAGCCGGCGAATCGGCCGGTTCGCCCCGGGTATGTCGGCGCTGCCGCGGCGCGCCCGCGCCCAAACGGCCTTCGGAAGCATATCGAGGATCGGCGGGAGTAGAAACAGAGCCGTGATAAGCGCGGCGGCGATCCCGAACATGATCAGGAATCCCAGCTGCGTCAGAATACGGTTGGGGGTAACGACAAGACTGGCGAAGCCGATAAGGGTGGTACCACCGGCGGCCATGACTACCTGCCCCACTTGCCGCAGGGTAGCCACCATAGTCCCAGTGCCTACCGCATGATAGCGGTAGATGTGAATGCCATAGCTCGTAGCCAAGACGAGCACGATAACCGGGACCATCATGGTGTTCGTCTGAACCGCCCCACCAACGACGTGAAAGAACGCCAAGGTCCAAAACGACGGCACAATGGAGACCGTGCTCAGCACGAGCCCTATGGCGAGAGAGCGGCACATAAGTGCTTCGAAGAGGAAGATCAGAAGCACAGCAATGGACCCGAGCACTATCAACTCGCCGACCACCGTTCTACTGACCTGCGCCTTTGCCACGGAATCGCCGAAGAAGTGAAGGTCCGGCGCTTCGAGGGCCGCGATGATCCGTTCGCCGAACTCCGCCGGCGTCACGTCCGCCTCCGGCACCAGGTAGGTGTAGAGGGCTTGCTCATCCTGGGAGACGAAGAGCTTGCGGAACAGCGGGGTCTCGAGCACGCGTCTGCTTAGCTCCTGAGCATCCGCGTCTTCCGCCGGACGGTACAGTGGACGCCGGGACAGCTCATCGTCCTCGAGATAGAGGTCCTCGACGTTGCTAAGGCTAACAACTTGCCGAACTCCGGATATCTCCGCGGCGCTGCGGCGGATCGAGGCGAGACGCTCCATATCCTCGGGAACAATGAGCGCATCGACATCCAGCGCAAGGATCACCAGGTCGTTCTGGCCGAAGGTATCGACGAGTTGCTCTTGAGCTTGGCGGTAGGGGTCGCCTTCAGGAAGAAGAACACGAAAACCCGACTCGAAATCGAGACGGGTGGTGAGAAAAACGGCCAAGACGGTGATAAGAAGAACCGGTAGCGTTACGTACGCTCCGTACCTCGCGTACAGCTTCGCAGGAAGAGAGAACACCCTAGTACCATCCGTTAAACGTGTGTTACCTACAGTCGCGGCGTCTCGACTATGACTGCTGTGCCTTCACAAGCTTATATCTTCACAAGCCTAAAGCTGACGTACTGCATGTCACCACTTGCGAAAGAGGCGTATCTGCCTGAGCCGCGGACGCCGGCAAACTCGCCGAAAGCCTTTATCAGAAACTTGGGGACCTTGCGCCGCATGAGTAGCTTCCGGCGCTCATCATCAATATCGAGGGAGCGCACAACGTTCTTGGTGATATTGACTTCAGTGTCGATTCGAAAACCCGCATCCTGAATCTGCGTTCGCAGCAATTCCAGATCACCGTGCCAGCGCATGTCGGTTAACAGAAACACCCCGTCATCTCGGAGGACACGGTGCACCTCTGAAAAGAACTGCGGCACGTTCTTATAGGCTCGCGAAGACTCAACGTTTACAAGGGCATCAAAACTCTTGTCGTCGAAGGGAAGCTTGTGGGCATCCCCCCGCACAAAGTGCAGGTTCGGCGCCGTGTAAAACTGGTTGCAGAAGCGGATTCCGTTCTCGGAAAGATCCAGGCCAACGTAACTGCGAGGATTCAGGTAGCGGGCAATGTAGTTCGCCCCGCCGCCACGACCGCATCCCACCTCCAAAACCGCCTTGTCCGTGAGATCGGCGTGTGAGACTGCAAAGTCGTAGAGCTGCGCACTGAAACGCTCATTCTCATCTTCCTGCTTGAGCTCGATGGTCTCCGGCCGATCGTCGAGTGGAGCGTAGCCATAGTTCATGAAGGTAAGGTGAACATCCTGCTTCTCCCGAGAGAGGAGCCAGTTGTGCCAGAAACGCCACAAAGGCTGTCTGAGCACTTTCGGCAGCTCAGCGTAATTCTCTACAATTCGACGCATGGTGGGACACTCCCCAAAATGATACTCGCGATCGGCCCGGGAAACACCGCATTCCGGGAAGCTTTCATTCGCGCTTTCGCGACGATAATGGACTCCCGGAGAAGTTGCAATAGCTTTTTTGTGAGCGTGCTTCTCCATGCCGTGCGTGCCGTTCGTGCCGTGCGTGCCGTGCGTGCCGGCGCGGCGCACTCCCCGCGACAGGCACCCTCCGTGCGGACTACACTCTGAGGCAATGAACGAAGGATACTACAGCGTATGAACCCGCGTGACCCCGTAGAGGATGCCGGCCGCGGCATTGACATCTGCTTATTTGGAGCAACCGGCTTCGCCGGACGACTGACCGCCCGACATCTCCTGCAGCGCTGCACCGAGACAGGAATGGTACTCGCCCTTGCGGGTCGAAACCGCGAGCGCCTCGAAGCCCTGCGGAGCGAGCTTTTGCACCCGAGGTCGGGCACGGCTTCCGGCAAACCGCCGAGTATTGTTATTCGCACCGCCGACAGCGGGGATCGGGACTCTCTGGATCGTCTGGCCGCGGAGTGCCGTGTGATCTGCTCCACCGTGGGACCCTACGCCCGCTACGGTAGCCCACTGGTCGCCGCCTGTGTGAAACACGGCACGGATTATCTGGACCTGACCGGGGAAGTGCAGTGGATCCGGGAAATCATCGATAGCCGGCACCATGAAGCCGAGCGCAGCGGGAGCAGAATCGTACCAAGCTGCGGATTCGACAGCATACCCAGCGATCTCGGTGTGCTTGCCGTACAAAACGCGGCTATTAGCGGGGCGGGACGGCCGGCGCGGTCTCTCGAGCTTCGGGTTGAACACATGGAAGGCGGCTTCAGCCGGGGCACCCTCGAGAGCATGGTCACCCTCATCAAAGCCGCAACGTGGAGCCGGCGCGTGCGACGTATTCTCAAAGATCCGGACAGCCTCACGCCGACCTGGCGTAGTGACCGACAGAAGAAGCCTCAACCGGGACGGTACCGCCGAGAGTCACGGCAGGAACGCCGAAGCTCATGGAGGGACAGTACCGGGACCTGGTGCATGCCCTTCTTCATGGAAGGGGTAAACGCCCGCGTTGTACGCCGCTCGAACGCACTGCTCGGCGAACGCTACGGCGGTGATCTGCGGTACCGGGAAGTCTTGCCGATCGGAGTCGGGCTCAAGGGCTTTCTCGGCGCCGCCGGCGCGCGGCTTCTTCTGGGCGTCCTGGTCTCGTTGCTGGTCTTCCCGCCGACACGGATGCTCCTGGTGCGACTCCTGTTCCCGAAGCAGAGAGCTGGACCGCGGATAGCCCTGGAAGGTGGAGGCGGTTTCCGCCTAAGCATCTACGACGCGGATCAGGCTCTCCGCGTGCTCGCCATTGAGGGAGATCGCGATCCGGGCTACGGTGCAACGGCTATTATGCTCGGCGAATCCGCGCTGCTCCTCGCGGAAACGGCTCGGAACTCGCGGATGGTCGAGGAGAGTGATCAAGAACAGTCCGATAGGCGCGACCAGGCACGCTCCGTGCCGAGACAGGCGGGCGTGCTGACCCCAGCCGCCGCACTCGGCGAGCCCTTGCTAGAGCGACTGCAGGCAGCGGGGGTTCGCTTTCAGCTTGTAGCCGGTATGGGAGGTACAACATGACATACAGGGATTCTTCGTCTCACGAGATCGGTACACATAGATTGCTCCATGCCGCCTCCGCCCTGATCGTTCTGGGAGCCGCGCTGCCCTTGCTCGGCAGTTGTGCCGTTCTCCGGCCAGGCGCAACCAAGGCCTTCGGGGCCGCCCGAACAGAAGCACGGATTCTCGGGATGGGGCCTATTGAGGTTCCAGATGAACAGCGCCCGCCCGCATCCTCACCGGGAGACCAGCAGGAAGCCGTCATGGCGCTCATCAGAGCGTGGGCGGAGCGTCCTCTTCCCTCGTGGAAGGAGAACGGCAAGGTACAGGCGCCACGGATTCTCCTGGCGAAACTCGCGCTCGAACGGGATATCCCGGAGGTGAACGCCTACCTCCAAGCAGCCGAGCCCTGGGCGGGGATCGGATCGACCTGGACGCTTCGAAAGAGCGGAGATTACGATTTCAGCCTTCCCGGCCTCACCGCGATCCTCTACCAATACGGAGAGCGGCCGGAACTACTCTATCCCGAAACCCGTACCCACCTTCTCGATGTCCTTCTGAACCAAGAGGGCGGAGATTTCAACACGACGGTTCCCGGAAGCATGAGACTTGTGACCGAGACGGAGAACCATATTCTCATGACCGAAGGGGCGCGGTACCTAAAGAACCAGTGGCTACATGAGCACAACAAAGCCGGACACGACGCAGACAGATACGACAACGCGGCGAACGGTCTTCAGGATAAGCTCGTCGCCTTCATTCGCGAGATAGAGCAGGCGGGTCCCTACGAATTCAACTCCGTTCCGTACAGCGGTTACACGATCATGGCGCTGCTGACACTGGAAGCTTTCGCGGACGAGCCCGTCGCCGTGGCATCCAGAAGCCTGCTGGACCGCATGAACTGGGAGTACGCACTGGGGAGCCTGCAACTTCGCCGCTATCCTCCCTTCCGACGCCAACCTCGCCGCGCGGAGATCACGGATCTGACCAAACATCCTCATTCGGCGATCATGCGGGTGTGGTTGTCCCAAGCGGGGCATGGACCGTTTCCCGTTGCGGACAACGAACACCATGCGGTCTACGCCGCACTCATGCCCTACCGTCTTCCGGAAGAAACCGCCGGCCGCGCCCTCGCGGTCGATCGCAGACACTTTGTACGCATTGGTCGCGGACCCGGCGCATCCCCGGAGCTCTACGCCGCAGGGCCGGGCTACCTCCTATCGGCCGGGGGCACCGGTAGACCAAAGGGCAGCCTTATCGTCGCCAGACCAATAGTCCTGCTTCTCAATGACGGCGCCGAACAGCTTTCAGAGGTATTCACGATCGGTGCGAGCGGTGATTACACACAGTGGAACAACACCGGTGTACTGCGGGACTTTGCCGTCGGCCGCGGTCCCCTCCGCATTCCCCGGCAATACACGCCCCTGACGTCCGGAGACACGTGGGCGGTATACCACCACGAGGGCTTGCTGATCGCCGCAGGCGAACGCAGCGAAGCAGATGAGAGCAGTGTAGCCGCCTTGTATCTGCAGCCGCTTCCGGATCAGGCCGATGCAGCCGGCGCCGCCGCGGAGTTACAGCGCAGCTTGGAACGACTCACACCCGGTGAGCAGCTGAGCGCCGGCCGCGCCACGCTGCCGGACGGGCGAGACGTCGGCTTTGATCTCACGGTCGGTGCGGATCAATGGCTTATCCGCGCGATCAACGGATCCCCGACGCAGCATTCGGTGATTTCCTGGCCACGCTTGAGCGGTACGCTACATTGACCCATGCGCGCGAGCAACGTAGCTTACAGACAAGAATGGATGCGGTGAAATCCATAGCGTCTGAGTTTGTCCCCGGCGCCTACGTAGAGCTGCCCTACGCCGGCAGAGACGAGCGTGTCCGAGGCCTGGTGCACGAGACCGGCCGCCTCCGAGGCATGCGTTACATTGACCTCTACTCCTACGCCACGCGTCGTGTGACGCGCTACCGCGTTGATAGAAGAGGCCGCCTCCATGCATTGCGACAGCCGGAGGCAGGGGCTCCGGAGCTCCAATACGCCGAGACTCACCGGGATTCGGATACCAATGTGCCGACAGGCTTCATTTCGGAGGAGCCCTCGGGAATCGAGCCGAGCGAACACGAGACGGAAAGTCCGAAACCGTCCCGCACAACCATCCTTGCACCGCTGGTTATCGCCGTCATGAGCCTCATACTCGTATTCATTGTCATCTTTCCGCTAATTCAGGGCGGGGCCGTTCGCCTCAAGGCGAGCACGACGAGCTACAATGAGCTCCTTGCCCGCGATCTCAATCTTTCACAACTGCTTTCAACCGTGTCGGCGCGGGTTGATTACCGGCCGGACGTGGAGGACTACTGGTCGGCGCCACGCGCGGTGTGGGAGCGGCGCAGCGGTGACTGCGAAGACTACGCCTTGCTCGTATCGGCGTACTTGAACAGGCACAACGTTTCCCACCATGTCCTCGGCATGGCCTTGAAACCCGACCTCCAGGGGCACGTAGCCGTGGTAGCCGAGTCGGAGCGAGGTCCCGTCCTCCTCGACCCAACCCGCGCCACCGCGCCCACGGGTCTGAAGCGATATCCGCGGGGTACCGAGATTGCCGAGATCGCCGCGGAGTTCGCCGCACTCCCCGTGGACGACTACGGCTCTTCTCCCGCACCTGGCAATCCTCGTCCGCTCCGCCGCGTGGAATAACCCGAGCGCGGTTGCCGGCGGCTCGCGAAACGAGGCGCTTCGCTGCCACATTCAGGCCATCACGCAGGCTTCACTGAAGGTGGAGGCCGAGAGCCACCTCGTGTAGGCTGAGGGGCATGACACTCGAAACCAAACACGATCTCATCCGCGGAGACGCGCGCACGGCGGCATTCATTGCGGACGAGACGCTAGACCTTATCGTCACCTCGCCTCCCTATCCCATGATCGAGATGTGGGACGGCGTCTTTCGGGGGCTTGATCCTGAGATCGATGCCGAAGCGGGGGCCCCGTCGCGTACCTTCGAAGCCATGCATCGCGTTCTCGACGAGGTCTGGCGGGAGTGTGCGCGGGTGCTCCGGCCCGGAGGTATTGCCTGCATCAACATAGGCGACGCCACCCGCACCGTGCCGGTGGGTCCGAAGGAGCGCCGCTTCCGCCTCTTCACGAACCATGCCAGAATCATTAGCAGTTTCGAGTCCCTTGGCTTCGACGCGCTCCCGCCGGTCCTCTGGTGGAAACCCACCAACGCGCCGAACAAGTTCATGGG
>CAYFQV010000051.1:15093-18770 GCA_964345195.1 uncultured Spirochaetaceae bacterium | reverse complement strand
CGCAAGTTCTTCAACAAGCCCATCAAAATAGACGCATTGCTCCGAACAGTATCGGAGCTCTTGAACGTTCCAATCGAGTTCGACAATACGCCCTGCATAATTGAGGCTCACTTCAACGATGAGATTCTGTTTATCGAAGTGGCGCAGGGTCTAAACCAAGAGAAGATCGACCTTCTGCCCTACAAGATCCGTGAGCTTCTCGATCTGTATCAGGAAAAGAACCCGAAGGTACTGGTCATGATGTCGAGTGTCGACATTGATCAGAACGACTCGCTGAAGCTCTCGAGTCTGCTTACCGGTATCATGGAGGCCAGCCGCGCCCGGCCCCGAGACGTTCGCATTCTTACCAACTCCGACTTTGTGAAGAAATATGTTGCCGGTCACAGTGACCTCGAGGGTGTGGCTGTCGACTCTTCGATCGACTCCGCCATGGACGGGCTCTTGGGCCGGAAGGCCGGCAGCTACCGAGATAGCGAAAATCAAGTGGTCAACGAGGAGTTCCTCCAGGCAAGCTCACCCCGTTCCGGAGGTGAAGAATCCTTTCAGATGCGTTTCGAGGAGGAGCGGGCGGACGCCTTCGACCTATCCGAGCTCGATGAAGGCATTAGCATCTCCATTGTAGATGATGACTTCGTTATCCAAGAGCTCATCCGCACGGCTTTTTCGGACACTACGTTCGAGGTGAAAGCGTACGACAACGGCTATGACTTCGTTCATTCCACCGACGGCATGAGCTCCGATCTCGTATTCCTCGACCTGATGATGCCGGAAATGGACGGTTTTCAAGTGCTCGACCAGGTGAACGGGAAGGACGACGTTCCGCCGATAATCGTCCTCTCCGCGTTGTCGAAACGGGAAACCGTGGTGGAAGCCTTGAAGTATGGGGTCAAGAGCTACATGATCAAGCCCTTGAAACCCGAATGGATTTTAAAAAAGGCAGCCGAGGTACTCAGGGTAAGCTTCTGAGCACCTGGAGGAAGCTAATCATTGGATAGTTTCACGCGCCGCTTCAAGATTGTGTTCGATCAATCACCCCTCGGCATGGGTGTGCTCGACACGGCGGGTAACCTCATCTATTCCAACCCGGCTCTCGCCGAGGTGGTGGGCACCCACTCTCCACCTGAGGACCTCCTTTGGCGGAGCATGCCCCCTGAGGAGCGCGATGATTTCCAGGCCCGCTTCGACCAACTGATCGCGGGAAGCCGCAAGGAGCTCCGTTTCGAGGGGACGCTGCATCGGGCCGATGATACTCAGGGCTGGTGGCGCATTGTAATGGCCCTCGAGCGTGACTCCGACGGCGCGTTATTCGTCTTCGGTACCTTTGAGGACATTACCGACCGGAAGAGCGGAGAGCAGCGGCTACGCCAAGAGAAGGAGAGTGCGGAGCGCGCCACGCGGACGAAGTCGGCCTTCCTGGCCAACATGAGCCACGAGATTCGCACCCCCCTGCACACAATTACCGGTATGGCGGAGCTGCTGCTTCAGACAAAACTGGATGAAGAGCAGGGTGAGTACGCTCAGCAGGTGCGCTTTTCCGCTGAAGCGCTGCTTGGTCTGATAAACGATATTCTCGACTTCTCTAAGATCGAAGCAGGTAAACTGTCTCTCGAGATTATTGAGATCGACCTGTACCGGATCCTTCAAGAGGCCGTAGACATGCTCAGCTTGGAGGCGCACAAGAAGGAACTGGAAGTCATTAGCTATATTGATCCCAATGTGCCCCGACATGTCCAGGGCGATCCCACACGCCTTCGCCAGATTGTCGTGAATCTCATGAGCAATGCCGTCAAGTTCACGTCCCAAGGTCAGATCGTGGTGACTGCGAGACTGAAGCGACGGGAAGACTCCCGCGCGCATATTCACTTCACTGTCTCGGATACCGGAATCGGGATACCCGAGGAAAAGCGGAACAAGCTTTTTCAGGCTTTTAGTCAGGCCGACTCGTCGACGACTCGCAAGTTCGGCGGTACGGGCCTGGGATTATCGATTTGCAAGAGCCTCGTCCAGCTTATGCAGGGCAAGATCGGGGTTCGCAGTAGCCAGGGAAAGGGCTCGACTTTTTGGTTCGTGCTGCCACTTGTCGAGGAGCACGACCCCGTTCGGATCTTCGACCAACGACCCGCCGCCGACGCCGACATTCTTATTATTGACGACAGCGGCACGTCTTCCGAGGTACTCGAGCGCTACCTTGCCAGATGGGGGGCTCGGGTCACGCGCAGCGCCTCCGGCCCGGAGGCGTTGAAAGAGCTCAAGCGTGCGGCCCAGCGTAATAGACCCTTCGACCTCGCCCTCATCGATTTGCTCATGCCGGGTATGGATGGGTGGCAGCTCGCCAGCGAGATAAACGCGGATAGAAGCATAAACTCGACGCGTCTCATCCTCATGAGCCCGATCGGTAAGACCGCCGGCGAGGCGAAGATGCGACTGCTGCGATGGTTTGATGCCTATCTGACCAAGCCCCTGCGCGTCCCGGAGCTGTACGAAGCGATCTCATCCGTTCTTGGAGGGAGCCTGGATCTTCCAAGTGCCGAGGAAGAGGAGAGCGGGCTTGTCACGCCGGACGCGGAGGAACAGGCTCGCCGGCGGGCAGGGCGGAAAGTGTTGGTTGCCGAAGATCATTTCGTGAACCAGCAGTTGTTCCGAACGATTCTCGAGAAACTTGGTCTTACCGTGCTGGTGGCGAACAACGGTCGTGAGGCTTTGGAACGTGTCAAGAGTGAGGCGGTGGACATGGTCTTCATGGATGTCCACATGCCTGAGATGAACGGCTATGAGGCATCCCGCCGGATACGCCGACTCGACCAAGAACTTCCCATTGTGGCTGTTACCGCGAACGCGACTCCGGAAGAGCGGGGGCGCTGTACGGACGCCGGGATGAACGACTATCTCACCAAGCCGTTCAAGAACCAGGATCTGGTACCTATTGTGGACGCATACTTGCCCGCCACCGCACGTGGCGGAACTGCAAGGGAAGAGAGTCGGCACAGCGAGGAGGAACGGGACAAAGCGGCGGCGCCTGGAAAGGATGGAGTTGCGGGTGGACGGCCGACCGAGGGTGAAACTGAGGCTTCCTCGGCCAATGGCGGTGAGGGCGACGGAGACGGCCGCGCCGGCAGCCGAGATAGGACGCCGTTTAAGGCGACTGAAACGGGACCGCCGCCGCCCCCGCATTCCGAGGACGAGCCGGAGGAGCTTGCTGAGCTCGAGGAAGTCGATGACGTTGATGATATGGATGAGCTGGGATCGGCCGAAGACCTCGAGGAAGTTGAAGAGCTCGAATCGGTTGGGCAGGAGAACGACGCACGTGACGCCTACGGTGAAGATGTCTTTGATTTCGACCAAGCGGTCGCCGCATTCATGGGAAAGAAGGACGTCGTCCAGCGAGTCGTAAACCGCTTCCTCGAGCACACCGAAAATCAATTGGCCGAGCTCGACAGGCTTCTGGATGAGCGGGAACTGAGCCAGGCGCAAACTATTGCACACGGCATTAAGGGCGGGGCGTGGAACTTATCCGCGAAGAGACTCGGCGACGCCGCCTTTGAAATCGAGAAGGCCGGCAAGGAAGAGCGCCAGGATGATGCGGTGCAGGAGTTGGATCACTTGAAGCAGGAGTTCGGCGTTTTCAAGCAAGCCTGTGAAGCGCACCCTGAGTTGTAAGCCATGCGCGGTCATTGGCG
>CAYFQV010000051.1:13238-14993 GCA_964345195.1 uncultured Spirochaetaceae bacterium | reverse complement strand
CGCCGGTTTAGAGGGACTCTCGGATCCGCCTCACCGCCTCGCGAACGTTGTCTCGACTGTTGAAGGCGCTGATTCGAATGAAACCTTCTCCCCCGGCGCCGAAGCCGCTGCCGGGCGTTGTGACGACTGCGGCATCGTTGAGGAGTCTCTCGAAGAGATCCCACGAGCTCGTCGCCGCCGCCTCCACCCATACGTAGGGTGAGTGGACGCCGCCGGTATAGCGCATACCCATGTCCGACAGGGCATCCGTAATAATGCCGGCGTTCTCGAGATAGTAATCGGTGAGCTCCCGGACTTCTCGTTGGCCGGCGTCGGTGTATACCGCGGCCGCCGCCCGTTGCACCGGATAGGAAACCCCATTGAACTTGGTCGAGTGGCGCCGGTTCCACATCTCCCGGAGCTTCCGCGGGGTGCCGTCCGCCAAGAAGGCGCGGCACTCCTCGGGAACAACGGTGAAGGCGCAGCGTGTTCCGGTGAACCCCGCGGTCTTCGATAAGCTTCGAAACTCAACCGCGACCTCCCGTGCGCCGGGAATCTCGAAAATCGACTGAGGTAGGGAATTATCCCGTATAAAGGCGTAGTAAGCGGCGTCGAACAGAATGAGGGCGTCGTGCTCCTTTGCATACGCGACCCACTCAGCGAGTTGATCGTGGTCGGCTACGGCGCCGGTAGGGTTGTTGGGAAAGCAGAGATAGATGAGATCGACCTGATCCGTCGGCGGAGCGGGTACGAAGCCGTTGCCCATGTTTCCCTCGAGGTAGTGGATCCCCTCGTAGCCGGACTCGGTCCATTCCCCGCTTCGGCCGGCCATCACATTCGTATCTACGTATACCGGATATACGGGATCCGGGACCGCAACGGTAACATCGGTCTCAAAGAGCTCTTGGAAGTTGCCGGTATCGCATTTACTGCCGTCGGAAACGAAGATCTCATTCGGTGAGATTTCGACGCCGCGTGATCCGTAGTCCCGCTCCGCGATTGCCCGGCGGAGAAACTCGTAACCTTGTTCGGGACCGTAGCCACGGAAACTATCGCTTGTGCCCATCTCGTCGACGCCGTCATGGAAGGCCTGCAGTACGGTCGGTGTGAGCGGTAATGTTACGTCCCCAATGCCGAGCTTGATGAGCTCGCCCTTCGGATTACGGGAGAGGTACTCATCAATGCGGCGTTGGATTTCGACGAATAGGTACGAGCTCTTTAGCTTTCGGTAGTTCTCGTTTACATGAATCATGGCGTTTTCGTCCTTTGTGCGCCCAGCTTCGTGCACGCGTGCTGAGCTGACATGCTTACTTCGCTGCTGATATACTCAAGCACAAGGCTTGGGTCAATCGCAATGGGGCTTGCGAGGGGGCGAAGTCAAAGGACGTTGAAATCGGAGGACGGGTGCATGGATGATACGGTGAAGGGTAACGAGGTGGCGGCTAACGAGCTGACGCGTGAGAGCTTCATGCGGAGCCGGGGTGGCTTCGAGATCACGCTGTGACCGACGGCACATTGGTGAGGCCGAGAGATGACGATCCAACAATTCAACGATCTACGTCCGGGGATTGATGCCATTCTGCGTCGCGAGGATTCCGAAGGGACGCGGCTGCAACTGCTGGCCGACTATATGCGCGATAGCGTGGAGCACTACGACTGGTTCGGCTTCTATTTGGCGGTACCGGGAAAACGAATGCTCGCGCTCGGTCCCTTTTCGGGAGAACCCACGGAACACCTACATATACCCTACGGGCGGGGCATTTGCGGACAGGCTGC
>CAYFQV010000051.1:5832-13138 GCA_964345195.1 uncultured Spirochaetaceae bacterium | reverse complement strand
TTCGGCGAGTTCGCCGACAGCATTGCTTCGGCGGATGAGCACTACGAGGCGGATCGCTACGAAGACGCTATCGCCAATCTGGAGACGGCCGTGTCGGAAGCGGACAGCGGCGCGGAGGAGGCAAACGCTTTTTGGCGCCTTTCTCGTGCTATCTTGGCTATCGGTGATCGGCAAACGGACAACGGCGCGGACACCGACAGGATTCTGGAGACCTACACCGAGGGTGAAGAGTACGGACGCCGCGCCATTGATGCGGACCCGACGAATCATCTCGGCTACTACTGGACGGCGGCGAACGTCGGTAAGTGGGGACAGACCCGCGGCATTGTAAACAGTCTTATAAAGGCCGCGCCTATGCGTGATCTTCTTGCCGAGGCCATTGAGCGTGAGTCCGAGCACGCGGACTCCTACTACGTTCTCGGTCAACTCTACGCGCAGGTGCCCGGGTTCATATCCTTCGGAAACACCGACTACGCCGTTTCCTTGGGCCGGAAATCCGTGGATCTGGAGGAAGAGCAGGTTGCCGACGACCCGGAGGAAGAGTTTCATCAAGACATGCGGATTCAGCTGGCCGCTCACCTGATCGACCGTGGCTGGAACGCTCGTAAACGGCGCCGAGAGCAGCCGGACAAGGCGGCGGAGTATCGTGAAGCCTCGGCGCTTCTTGAGAAGAACTTCTATTACGAGGGTGTCGCGGACATTCCGGATGTGAGCGACGAAGAGGAAGCCGAAGAGCTCCTGGATCAAGCCATCTCGGCGCTCGAGCGCATGTCCGACCGGAGCGAGGGGCAAGACCGAAACCTGGAAGAGGCACGGGAGCTCATGGACGAGCTCTAATACCGTCACGCCTCTAATATCGTTACGCAAAGATTGGCCCGGGCTTGTAGCGGCGACGACGGCAGCAAAACGGCGCGGCCGCCGTCGCCGATTAGTCTTCGGGCTCAATGAAACGGGCCTTCTCTATCCGCGTGCCGTGAAACTTCTTTTTTAGATCGAGTACCGCCTTTTCCACCTCTCTGCGCCGATCGTCCCGGCTTTCGGTGAAGAGCTCCTCTTGGCTGTCGTTACCTTCGGGCTGTACGCCGCTAAGACCAATACCGAGAAGACGCAGCGGGGTATGATGATCCCAGCGCGAAAGAAGAACCTCCCTTCCAATCCGGTAGAGCTCCTCACCGGACGAAACGGCGCGGCCGAGCGTTCGTCGTGCGGTGCGCGTCTTGAAGTTGTGATCTCGATACTTGACCTGAACCGTGCGACCCTCGGCGTTCTCGGTCATGGCGCGAAACATGACGTCGTGCGCGAGTGATAGAAGCTGGGAGGAGACTGCATCTATGTTCGTGAGGTCCTCCTGGAATGTCCGTTCGCTCGAAATGGAGTGAGACTTGGACTCTCCGGAGAAGATCCCGGGATCGATGCCCCGGGCGGCGCAATGCAGGTACTCCCCCGCGGCTTCCCCGAAGTAGCCGCGAAGCCTGTGCTTGTCCATGGCGCGGAGGTCGGCAACGGTGTTGATGTTGAATGCCCGTAGGCGTGACAGCGTCTTCTTTCCCAGCCCCCACAGGTCTTCGAGCTCCAACGCGCCGACAAATGCTTCTTCCCGTCCCGCCCGAACGATGTACAAGCCGTCCGGCTTGTCGTGCGCACTGGCGAGCTTCGCAATGTAGCGGCTACTTCCCCCGCCGACCGTAATGGCTAGGTCGGCGAGCTCTTGGACCTTGCTCTTAATGCCGGCGGCAGCCTCTTCCGGTGGACCGAAGATACGCTCGGTACCGGTCATATCGAGAAAGGCTTCATCGACGGATATTTGCTGCATGACCGGCGTGAACTCACCGAGGATCGCCATGACCGCTTTCGACATCTCGCGATAGCGGTCCATCCGTACGGGGAGGAAGACGGCGTGCGGGCAGCGGCGGGAGGCCTCGGAGATGGGCATGGCGGAGTGGACCCCGTACTCGCGGGCCTCGTAAGAACATGCAGCGACCACCCCTCGTTGTCCGGGTCGCGCCCCTACGACGACAGGTCGGCCTTTGTACGAAGGGGTGTCGCGTTGTTCGACGGAGGCATAGAAGGCATCAAGGTCCACGTGAAAGAAAAGTGGCTGGGCGCTCATGGTTCCTCGAGGGTCTTTCGAATGACGAGTTGGGGCGATATGTCGATACTATCGCGTTCCACGGCTAAGCTTCGGGAGAGACGAGCGGATCGACCTTCGAAAAGGACCGCCGGGCTGAGCTCTCGCGGTACCGTATAATCGAGGATGAGCGGGAGCGGCGGTGACGGTCCGATCTGAAAGGCAAGCCGATCAGCGCCCGGGGCCGAATCCGGTGGTTCCGCTGCGGCCACGGGGAAGTTGGCATCCAGAATGGCAATGATCTCCTGTGCAACCAGGCTCACGTCTACAAGATCGAGCGGAAAGTCGGCGTCTATGGTCAGCTCCCGGCGGCTGCGATTCAGGAAGCGGCGTTCCCTCTGAGAGAGCTTCACCAAATCCGGCATCCCTTCTATCCCGACCGCGAACCGTCGCGCATCCGTCTGCACCGCCAAGAGCTCGTCGCCGAAGCTCACGTCGAAGGAACCGAGAGATGCTTCGCTCTCGAACACGATGGTGTGGGTGTTTCGGCGGTGGTCAATGGTTTCGATCATGCGCACGGCTTGGGGGCGCTCGTTGCTGAACGGCCAGGTAAACGTTGCGAATGCGGCACCACCCAACCCGCCGACGCTGAATAGGATCAATAGCCCAATCGCGAAAGGTCCTCGGCCGGTCAGGGGGCCACGTCTGAAGAGGAAGTCCACGCGGATAAGCATGAGAACGAAGGGAAGCAGAACAACTGCAATCAGAAGGTTCTCGATGGAGCCCGCCCGGACGAGGTTCTCCGCAACTTCGGGTAGTGGCGCCCGGAAAATCTCTACGACGAACTGCAGCAGCAGCAATGTGGATGCGAGAAAGGCGAGAACCTTCAGGAGGCGAAAACGCGCAATGGAGAAGAGAAAGGCGAAGACGAAGGCCCAGAGCACGTAGGGCGTTGTCGATATATCGATGAACGCCAAGATGAGGATGCCGACGAAGAGTGCGGCGAGTGCTGAGGCGGAGTAGTAGCTGCCGTTTTTGGATAAGGCGCTTGTTAGAAAGATGCGGTGAAATACGTCATAGATCGCCGCGGCGAGAAGCAAGCGCCCAAGGAAGAACACAAGCGGGTAGTACTCCCACAGCTGCGGGAAGTCCCGAAACGTGAGAATCTGATCGAAAAGGGCGCCCGCGATCGCAAGCGCTCCGAAGATCACCAGGAATACAATGGGGAGATTGAAGAAATTGCGCCCCAGCGTCTCGACGTAGCGCGATAGGCGGCCACGGAAGAGAAGGCCGTAGAGGAGTGCCGCGAGAACCACTACAACGAGCACAACTAGATAGGACGTCTCTCCTATGAAGAGCACTCCGTCGTTGTGTTGATAGAATAGATAGTGTCGATCCCAGGTGTCCGGGAGTCCTTCTTGATAGGTCTCCACGAAGTCCGCCAAGGCGGAAGTCAGGTCACAGGGAACACCCGTATCCTCCGAGAGCGGTGCATCCACCAACGCGAGCGCCGGCACGCCTTCGGACAGATAGTGCCCGAGAGGGCTCCCGGTGCCGATTTGCCCCGCGCGAGCCGCTTGAGCCCGGGACAGGGAAACTCGGTAGCGAATATCGTTCAGGTTGAAAGCTTCCGTAACGTCCTCCACGAGCCGGCGCGGAGCCGCGGCATCCGGCGCGGAGCTGCGAACGGCGTAAGTCGGACTGTCCTGCTTCTGAGCAAGGTAGACGACGGCGTTCGGGTTGCGCAGATCGAGCTCTTCAATGAAAGAGCGGGAACCGAGGTCGCGTCCGTCGTAATCGGCGCCGAGGACGGCGAACTGCAGCGTAAGCGGCGGGGTAGTTTCCGCATAGATTCGGGCGAGCGCCAGAAGGACGGCGATCGCGGCGCTGCCGTCCCGCCCAGGCGGAGTCCCCTCCGGATGGTTCAGCGGGGCGGCGAAGACGAGCGTGTCCGGAAGCGATCCTTCGATACGGGCAGTCACGCCGGCGGAGAATGAGTGCCCGGCAACTTGTGAACCGATCGATATGCGCCGGGGGCTTAGCCCGAAAGCCCGCAGCTGGTCGAGCAGGTACTCTTGCGTCGCTGCATCACCCGCAGTCCCCTCCGAGCGTGGATGAAAGGAGCGCAGAGTGCTTAGATCGGCCTCGAGTTCCTTGCACTGAGATGATGTCTGTGAAAGACTAATGGCAGAAGCTACTGCCGTAATGATAAGTACGAGCACCGTGCTCTTCATGTGACGGCAGAATAGGTAGCAGCTTAGAGCTTAGTCAAGCTTACGGGGGGGCGCATGGCGCTAATGCCGGAAATTGAGAATCGAGTAAGCATTCGCGACTTTACCGGTGAACCGGTTTCGGAGGCACAGCTCACAAGCATACTCGAGGCGGGGCGGTTTGCGCCCTCCGCCAAGAACCGGCAAGCCTGGCGATTCGTTGTTGCGCAGGACGAAGACCTTCGCGCCAAACTGCAGGAGGCATCTTTCGGGCAGGAGTACGTTGGTATGGCTCCGGTCATCATTGCCATAGCTACCACGAACGTCGAATACAAGATGCCGAATGGTCAGCTCTCCTATCCCGTTGATCTCGGTATTGCCGGTGCTTTCATGATCATACAGGCACAGCATGAGGGTCTAGGCAGCTGTGCCGTTACGACCTTCAAGGAACCGGAAGTCAAATCGCTGTTGACCATACCCTACGCCATGCGGGTAGTCATGCTGCTGCTCATTGGGCATCCGGCAAGTGAGCAGGAGCGTCTTCAGCGCAACCCCTTCGATAGGGTTGTTGCGTACGAGCACTGGTAGGGCGTGGCTCTCGGGAAAGCTTCAGTAGACTGCGTCATAGCTCAGGGGAGCCTTTTACGGCAGGCTGTATCCGAGCTCCTGTAAAAGCTCCCGAGCTACAGCAATCTCGTCCCACTCACGTGGGCCGTCGGCATAGATGATCGTTTTCTCATGACCCTTTCCGAGTAGGACCACACTGTCACCGGCGGCAGCCTCGCTGAAGGCGCGCCGGATCGCACTTCGACGGTCGGGTACTTCGAGGATGCGGGGCAAGCGCCCGGTCCGCTCGTTTCGCACTTTTCGCGCTCCCGCGGCAATGCGCCCAATAATGTGCGCCGAGTTCTCACCGCGTGGGTCTTCATCGCTAAGAACGAGCAGGTCACAGAAGCGAGCCGCCGTCGCCCCTTGCTGCGGACGCTTTTCCAAATCTCGCTCTCCGGCGGAGCCGAACACGGCAATGAGCCGTCCTTCGCAGGTGTCGCGGAACAACGGTAGGACCGTCTCGAAGGAGCCCGGTGTGTGGGCGTAGTCCACGATCACCGTGAAGGGAGCGTCCGACTCGATCGGCTGCAGACGTCCGCGGACGGCGGTAAGGGCGGGGAGCTTATCAAAGACCTCTTCCGGCTCCGCCGATGTTACCGAAGCCGTGGCAAGTACGGCCGCCAGCGCGTTGGAGACGTTAAACCAACCCGGAAGATTGAGCTCCGCGGCTATCCGGCGCTTGCGTCCCGACGCGGAGAGATAGACGGCCATGCGGGTGGAAGCCTGCGACATCTCGGAGATAAACGCGGAGACATCCGCGCCTTGCGCACCGATCGAGTAGCTCATTACCGGGACACCTGCTTCCCGCTTCGCAAGATTCGCGTAGTAGTCGAACTCTCCGTCGTCGTAGTTGGCGATTGCGAGGGGAGCACAGCCCGGCTCGCCCGGTGCAGCGCCCAAGGCGCGAAAGAGATTGCCCTTATCACTGCGGTACTGCTCGTAGCTCCCGTGAAACTCCAGGTGTTCATGGCTGAGGTTGGTAAACACCCCGAGATCGAACGCTAGGTCGGTGAGTCTCCGGGTCTTCTCGGACAATCCGTGAGAAGTTGCTTCAACGACCGCCACGCTCTTTCCCGCATTGACCATCCGGCGCAAGCTTGCATGTATCTCCGGCGCTTCCGGGGTCGACTGGCGCCAAGGGTTGTCCACGACTTCACCCTCGGTATCCAGCGACACCGTAGAGATGAAACCGGCGGACACGCCCATCGCCGTCAAAAGCTGATAGGTGAACCATACCGTCGAGCTCTTTCCGTCCGTTCCCGTGACGCCGATGACGCAGAGCTCTCGGGAGGGATGATCGTGAAAGGCAGCCGCAAAGGCCGAGAGGGCACGCCGGGCACTTTCAACGCGCAGAAAGACCGGCTCCGTGGTCGGCTCTGTGTCGGAAACCCAGGCGGGATCGAAGGGACGTTCGTGCACGATCACAGCGGCCCCGGCGGCCACCGCCTGGGAAATATAGCGGTGTCCGTCGGTGTGTGAGCCGGGTAGGGCAATGAACATGACCCCGCGACGGCAGCGGCGGGAATCGTATACAATATCGCTCACACGAACGTCGCCGAGCGAATCCCCACGGCGCGCCTCCGCGGGCATTGAAAAGGGGATCGGGGATGAGCTTTCGGCGCTGTCGATGAGCGCCTCGAGGGATACGTCAGGCATGGCAGGGATAGTAGCAACGGATGCACTGCGGGGCAACGGCCCGCATACACAGCGTGCCGGGAATCAGGTTCCCGGCGATCACCCCTATCTGAGACGGCAGCTCATTGCGTATCTCGGCAACAAGCGGCGGCTTCTTCCCTTCTTCCGGGATGTCTTCTTCGAGCTCATGGATGAGACCTCGGCGGCGCGTTCGTCGTCGACGCGTTCCGCGCAGTCTGCGCCGCGCTTCGTCGACGCCTTTGCGGGCAGCGGCGCGGTCTCCCGTCTTGCCAAGCTGATGGGATTCCAGGTCGCGGCGAACGACTGGGAGCCCTACGCGCGTATTCTCAATGCGGCCTTCATTGGCCTCGATGCAGCCACGCTGCCGCGTCTGTTCCGCGACGCCGGCGGCGTCGAGAGCGTCCGTTCTGAGCTCAACGCGCTGGGTGCATGCTCGGAGCCGCCAACGGAACCCTACGTGAGCCGACATTTTGCGCCGTCGAGCACCGAGTCGGCGGACTACCGCCGAGAGCGGCTCTTCTATACGGCGGAGAACGCCCGCTTCCTGGATCACGTACGCCAAGAGATCGAACGCAGGTATCCCGAGCCCCTCCCGACGGGGCGAACACCCGGTGAAGCGCTGCCGGCGCTGTGGAGTCTCGAGCAGCAGGAGAAGGTTCTTCTGCTGGCTCTCTTACTGGTCGAGGCATCCGTTCACGCCAACACCTCCGGCGTCTTCAAGGCGTATCACAAGGGTTTCGGCGGTCACGGCGGGGATGCGTTG
>CAYFQV010000051.1:3920-5732 GCA_964345195.1 uncultured Spirochaetaceae bacterium | reverse complement strand
GGTAGCCTGCGCTCTAAGGCCGGCATCCGAGAGGACTGGCGCAACACCCGCAGCGCTTTCTGCTACGAGGATGAGGCCGTCACGGCGTTTCGGGAGTTACTCGGCGCGGCCGACGGGCGGCACCTTGTGGTGAGTTACAACACCGAAGGCGTCGTAGCCTTGGAGGTGCTTCTGGATATCTTGGAAGAACGCGGGCGGGTGCGGCTCTACGGCCAAGATTACGTGACCTACCGCGGCGGGCGGCAGAGCTTGCATCGCCGTACGGCGAATACGGAGTTCCTCCTTGCGGTAAGGCCTCGAGAGCGTCCCGGCCGGGCCGATCGCGTGGAGGTCGATCGCTTCCTTCGCCGGCGCAAGCTCGAGCAGGTGCTGGCGGGCGTGCATCATCCCGGCAGGATAGCTACGCACTTCCAGCGGCGCGATTCGGAGGTCGAGCCGAATACGCTTACTCTCATAGATCCGGATGCGCCTGACGACGGGGTGCGGCTTGAGCTGGTAGACGGTCACCGCTTACGGCTGCAGCCCGGCACGATAGACCGGCTATCGGATGCCGCGGCGCGGCGTCTCGAGAAGCAGCTGCAGGATACAGTGTGCCGAACCCGGCGAGAAGAGGCGGAGGTGGTCGCCGGCGTACTCGAGGCTTACCATCTGAGTGATCGCCGTCGCCGCCGGCTTGTAGCTGCTGTGCTGAAAGCGGTCCGCAAGTTCGCTCACCGAAAGTACGCCGTGGAGTTTCAAGAGACTGTAGAGGAGCTGCGTCGGATTGCGGACGCCAATCCTGATCGGACTCCAGGGCTTCGTGACGGGCTTGATGAGCTGCTGCAACTCTTCGAGCGCCGCACGGGTTCCGCCTGAGATCGAGCGGCTTCTGAGCTCAGGAGGCCCGTCGAAGCTACCCTCCGCTGTTGCGCGCCGGGGAGTTCCTCCTAGGGTCTGCTTAGGCCGGATTCGCGTTGGTCTCACGGTACTGCCGCGGACTCACACCCTCGAAGCGTCTGAACACGGTGGCGAAGTAGCTGTCGCTTTCGAAGCCCACGCGCCGGGCGATCTCGCTCACCCGGGTTTTCGGCTCAACGAGAAGCAAGTGCTTCGCACGATCCACTCGCCGCTGATTGACATATTCCATGGGCCGATGGCTGGTGAAATTCTTGAAAATGTCGCAGAAGTACTGCGGCGTCACGCCGACCGATTCGGCGATCTCGTCCAGACTCAGGGGCTGGTCGAGGCGATCCTCGATCAGGTCCAAAGCCGGCTTGAGCTTCATAACGCTGTTACTATGGCTCTCTTCACCTTCAGTCTGAGCGTACTTCAGGAAGTCCAGCATGAGCTGGTAAACGATGCCGGAGCCGTCAATGCCGCGGAGCGGATAATCGCTCTTCAGCGTCGAGAGAGCCTTGCGGATGTGGGTTTCTACCACCGCCGCCTCCGATAGGCGGTAGACGCCGGTGCGACGCATGCCCACGTAGTTGAGCATGCTCTCAATGTGATGACCGCTGAAGGTGATCCAGTGAACGTACCAGGGCTCCTCGAGGGCGCGATACGCATGCTCTTCCTGTGGGTACAGGAGCATCCCTTCCCCCCGGCGGAGGGTATGGCGCCGCCCGTTTGCAATCAGCATACCGGCGCCGCGTACGGTCTGTATCCATTGATAGACCAGAAAGCCGAAGGGGCGTTCTATTGGGTATTGATAGAAGTCGCAGCCAACCCCTACGAGCTGAAACGGCAACTCGTTTTCAACCTCGGAGGGCGTCGAGAGAATGAAGTCTCCATCCCGTCTTCCTAGGTCGTGCTGGTTTTGCAAAATCTTCTCCC
>CAYFQV010000051.1:0-3820 GCA_964345195.1 uncultured Spirochaetaceae bacterium | reverse complement strand
GGGCCGGGCTGACAATCAAGCAGAATCAAATTAGGAGGACCGTCATGCTACGACGAAGTTTACTGTTAGTCATTGTCGTCGCGCTTTTCGCTCCGGCAGCGCTCTTCGCGGAGGGCCAGGCCGAAGGAACCGAAGAGCAGCGCGAGCTCACCATCAATTCCAATCTATCCGACCCGGCACCGAAAGAGGCCTTCGCCGAGCTCGTAGAGAAGTTCAGAGGGGAGTACCCGAACATCGACGTTACGCTGAACACCTTTGAGCACGAGGCCTATAAGACCGCCATCCGAAACTTCTTGGTCTCGGATCCGCCGGACGTAGCCCTGTGGTTTGCCGGCAACCGGATGAAGTTCTTCGTGGAACAAGGTTTGTTCATGGACATCAGCGACCTCTGGGAAGAAGCAGATTTCAACGAGTCCATGGCTTCGTCACGGCCAACCTTAACGGTCGACGGCAGCCAATACGGCGTGCCCTGGGGCTACTATCAGTGGGGTGTGTTCTATCGCACCGACATCTTCGAGGAGTACAATCTCGAGGAACCCGAGACCTGGGATGAGTTCCTCCAGGTGTCCCAAACCCTGAAGGACAACGATATCACGCCGATCGCGATCGGTACGAAGTTCCTGTGGACCGCGGCCGGGTGGTTCGACTATCTCAATTTGCGGATCAACGGCTTCGACTATCACATGTCTCTCATGGACGGCGAAGCGAGCTATCAAGACTCTGAATTGGACGAAGTGTTCGCTACCTGGGAAGAGCTCCTCGACCGCGGCTTTTTCCTCGAGAATCACGCAACCTACTCCTGGCAGGAAGCGCAGGCGCCGTTCGTAAACGGCAACGCCGCCATGTATCTCATTGGTAACTTCATGGTGCCTGAAATGGAGAACGCCGGCGTGGTGGACAATCTCGGTTTCTTCCAGTTCCCGCAGATTAACCCGGACGTCGGCATGTACGAGGACGCCCCCATGGAGTCCTACCACATTCCCGCGGGCGCCGAAAACGTGGAAGAGGCCAAGCTCTTCATTGAATTCGCATCCCGGGCCGACGTTCTCGGCGAGTTTGCAAGTACCGTCGGAAACCTCTCACCCAATAAGAACTCTCCTCCTCCTGAGGGGCGTTTCACTCGTGCGGGTTTCGAGATGCTGAACGAGGCCGACGGTCTTGCGCAGTTCTACGACCGTGACACCAATCCCGAAATGGCCTCCACCGGAATGGAGGGCTTTCAGGAGTTCATGGTGAACCCCGATCGGCTTCCAGAGATCCGTGAGCGATTGGATCGGGAGCGTCGGAACGTCTTCGAGTAGGCCATACGTCTCGGATTCCCACAGCGACGAACGGGCTTCGGCCCGTTCGTCGCGTTCCTCCACCTCAAGGATGCAATGATGAACAAGAGCAGAGAGTATAGACTGCTGCGTCTTCAATTCACCCTCGCGCCGGTCTACTTCTTGGCCCCGGCGCTGATTCTCTTTAGCGTCTTTGTGCTCTGGCCGATCGTTCAGAGCATCTGGATCAGCTTCCACGAGTGGAGCGGCTTCGGTCCCATGACCTGGGTCGGTCTGGACAACTACCGAAGCCTCATGGGCGACGAGAAATTCCACATCTCGTTCACCAACAACATCCGTTGGCTCGTTTTCATGCTGCTCGCCCCGGTCGGCGGTCTTGCTATCGCGCTCTTTCTCAACCAGAACGTGCGCGGTATCCGGCTCGCCAAGTCGCTGTTTTTCTTTCCCTTCGTCATAAACCTGGTGGTGGTCGGGCTGATTTTCTCCTGGTTCTACAACCCGGATCTCGGTCTTCTCGCCGCGCTTTTTCGCGCGCTTGGTTTAAAACCCATTCCGATCCTCGCAAACGAGGACATAGCTACCTACGGCATTATCGCGGCCAACCTCTGGCCGCAGACGGCGTACTGCATGATCCTCTACCTCACCGGACTCACGAGTATGAGCTCGCAGGTCGTGGAAGCGGGACGCATTGACGGAGCGTACGGGTGGAGCATGCTGCGTCACGTCGTTCTACCGCAGTTGCGCGGCGCGTCCATGATCGCTGTCGTCGTTACGATCATCGGGGCTCTGAGGAGCTTTGATCTGATCGCCATCATGACCTCTGGTGGGCCCTGGGGACAGACCAACGTGCTGGCGTACATGATGTATGATGAGGCGCTTTTCAACTTTAAGATGGGCTACGGTGCTGCTATTGCCGTAATCCTCCTGCTGCTCATGGTCGGCTTCATTGTTTTCTTCCTTCGCAACATAGTTCAGAACGAGAGGTAACGGCATGTTCCCGACACCGATTGAAAAGACGACGGCGCCGGTTCGGATTATCTATCGGGTCTCCGTACCCATTGTCCTCCTTGTCTGGCTCCTGCCCATGCTGGCTATCCTCTTGACTTCAATGCGGGGGAATGCAGACATCCTCGCCGGGAACTACTGGGGGTGGCCGACCGAGTTCAGCATGTTCGAGAACTACGCGGAGGTCTTCAATCCCGCTCGCAGTCCCATGGCCCTCTACTTTCGCAACAGCGTCCTGATCACCTTGCCTTCGGTGGCAATGGCGATCTTCTTCAGTGCCATGGCCGGCTACACCCTCGCGATACACCGATTCAAAGGACGTATCTTTCTGTACGCCATGTTCATTGCCGGGAACTTCGTGCCGTTTCAGATCCTCATGATTCCGGTGCGCACCATGTTCGGCAATCTAGATCTTCTGGATACGCTCTGGGCCTTGATCATCTTCCACACCTCCTTCCAGCTGGGCTTCGCAACCTTTTTTCTACGGAATTTTATTGCCGATCTGCCCATGGCGCTCGTGGAGTCGGCCCGTATTGAAGGTGCGACGGAGATGAGTATCTTCTTCCGCGTCATTCTGCCCTTGGTGCGTCCCGCACTGGCCTCGCTGGGGGTCTTGCTCTTCACGTTTATCTGGAACGACTTCTTCTGGGCGCTGACCTTGGTGCAAAGTGACAGCGCACGGCCGATAACCTTCGGACTGCAGGCCTTGCGTGGACAATGGTCGATATCGTGGAACCTGATATCCGCCGGCTCCGTGGTGGCAGCACTGCCGTCGGTATTCGTGTTCTTCGTGCTGCAGCGTCACTTCGTAGCCGGGCTGACCTTCGGAAGCGTCAAAGAGTAGGTCACGCTACAATGGCGCCTATGATCACCGTCTCAGACAAGGTATCGAGGCCCGCCTCCACGCCGCAACTCGCCGACATGGCCGGTGGCGGGAACTCGGGCGTAACCCAATGCAGGCCTGCTCGCTAAAGCGTGAGAGGGAGGTTTCTTGTCGTGACGGATCTGTTCGAGCTTCAACCCTGGCGCAGGCCTGAGATTACCGGTATCGGACGTCTGCCCATGCGCCCGTCATTCTCACGTTTCGACAGTGTTGAGGCGGCTCTCGCGGCCGAGGAAGGATCAATCGGCGGCTCGTGTTGTGGCGGCTCGTGGTGTCTTGATCTGAACGGCGTGTGGGATTTTCGCTTTTTCTCCAGCCCGGAGGAAGCCCTCCAGTTCGTACGGAGCCTTCCGGAATGCCTCGCGCGGAATACCGGGATGTCGGAGCACGATCGTCCGGAGCGCTCCGGTTCCGCGGAGGGCGACTCCTGGTCCTCCATTCATGTACCGGGAAACTGGACGCTTCAAGGCTGGGATAAGCCGCACTACACGAACGTACGCATGCCCTTTCCGGATTCGCCGCCGGAGCCTCCCGCGTCCAATCCCACGGGTCTGTATCGACGGACATTTCAGCTCAATGCCGCTGCGACCGCGGAACCGGGTGCACCCGCGCGGCGCTACGTTCTCAACCTTGGTGCCGCTGAGAGCGTGGC
>CAYFQV010000050.1:9012-18853 GCA_964345195.1 uncultured Spirochaetaceae bacterium | reverse complement strand
GTACTCGAGCTCGCCTTTGTTGCGATTCTCCTGGGCATTACCTGGGCTTTCTATCGGGTCATGGCACCGTTCATTCTGGACATCTTCTTGGCGATCGTCCTGACCAACGTATTCTGGCGCGCGTTCCGTCGGGTCCTCGGGTGGTTCGGCGGTCGGCGTATACCGGCTGCAATCGTGACGGTGCTGTTCACGTTTGTATCCATTGCGATCCCGGTGGCGGTGATCGGCCTCTTGGTCTACTCCGAGGCCGCGGCGGGCTACGCCCAACTCACTGAGCTCCTGCCGACTTTGGACGTACCACTCGCGCAGACCCCGCCGTACCAGTGGCTCAGCGGTCTTCCACTCATTGGGGAGCGCATCACCGAGTTCGCCGACCTGCGGCCGGAGCAACTGCTGGAAGAGGGACTGCGAATCAGTACCGACTTCTTCCTCAACCTCACCCAACGATCCTTTACCGGCATGGCGCAGGCCCTCGTGAACTTTGCGGTGGTTCTGCTGCTCATGTTCTTCTTCTTCCTCGACGGCCCCCGAATGATCGGCGGAATCTACGACATGGCGCCGATCGAGAACGAAGAGCTCGAGGGCATGGTAGCCGAGGGCTTGAAGACCACGAGCGCCACGCTGGTCAGCACCGTGATCATTGGTCTATTGGAGGGCAGCTTCGGGACGGTGCTCTTCTTGATATTCGGCATCCCCTCGCCCTTTCTCTGGGGCGTGGTGATTGTGGTCCTCTCCATGATACCGCTAATCGGCACGAACCTGGTTATCACGCCCGCGGGCGTCATCATTGCGGTGCTGGGCAGGCCCTTCGCGGGGATCCTGCTCATTGCCCTGGGGTACGGAGGCGTGGCCCTCAGCCAGAACCTCGTGAAACCGAAGCTCATGGGCGACCGAACGGGCCTGCACCCCGCGCTGGTTCTGTTGGCAACCATCGGCGGCATTGCGTGGCTCGGCATCATCGGCTTCCTGGTCGGGCCGGTGATCGCTTCCCTCTTCATCGAAATCTGGAAACAGTTTGCCTCACGTTATAGAAAAGTTTAATAACGCCACTTTCATTATTTTGTGGCATGTGATAGTCTGTGATTCGTGGTAATGTTGGATCGTCCCACCCAAACGCGACAGGTGCGTATTCTCTACCTCGAAGATTCCGAAACGGACAGCATCCTCGTCTCTCGAGAGCTCCGGAAGGCGGGCTTCAACGCAGAGCTGGTCCGCGTTGATAATCGCGAAGACTTTACGGCTCGCCTGGACGAGGCCGAATGGGACATGATTCTGTCGGACTACGCCCTTCCGCAGTTCAACGGACTAGAGGCCTTGGAGATCGTAAAAGCCCGGCGAGAACGTAAGGCCCTCGACCCGACGGTGCCCTTCATTGTCATTTCGGGCCGTATCGGTGAGGAAGTTGCGGTCGAAGTCATGCGCTCCGGTGCGGATGACTACATTATGAAGGACAACATCAAGCGCCTTGCACCGGTGGTCAACCGCGAGCTCGACGAGCGGGCGATCCGGATTCAAGAGCGCACGGCAAAGCAACAGCTCCGGCGCAGTGAGGATCGCTATCAAACCCTCATCGATCTGCTTCCCCACGGTGTGGTGGAGCTCACGTCGCGGGGGGTCATCACCTTCGCAAACGGCGCCGCGAGCAGCATGTTGGGCTACACCGGCCATGGGCTCATTGGGCGCCACGCCCTGCGCTTCGCCACCGCTGAGAGTATCTATACCGTACGCCGTACCCTCGACGAGATCGGCTGGGATGCCGACTACGACCGCGGCATTGATGTGCAGGTGGTACGAAGCGACGGCCGACAGGTGTTCATGCAGCTCTCGTGGCGCCATCGCTACGACAATGAGGGTCGCCCGATCAGCGTTGTGCTCGTCATGACGGATGTAACCCAGCAGCGAGAGGCCGAGCACGCGCTACGCCGAAGTGAGCAGCGTTACCGCGCCATTGTGGAGGACCAGACCGAGCTCATCTGCCGCTACAACACGGACTACATTTTCACCTACGTGAATCCCGCAGCACTGCGGTCCTTCCACGTTGCCGAGGAAGAGATCATTGGCCGGAGCCTCTTCGACTACGAGGCTCCCGAGAACTACCGGCACATTACCCGCAACCTCGCCGAGATCACACCGGAAAACCCGGTCACCGAGTTCGAGAATCGCAACATTCGGGATGACGGCAGCTACGTCTGGCAACGCTGGACGGTCCGGGGCGTCTTCGACGCCCAGGCTAAGATCTGGGAGTACCAGGCCGTCGGCCGGGACGTCACCAGCCAGAAGCGCATGCAGCTCGAGCTCGAGCGCAGCGAGGCGAAGTTCTACAAGATCTTCCAGGACAGTCCCGAGCCGATCGTCATCAGCACGCCGAAGGGCCGTTTCATTGATGTCAACGACACCTTCATTCAGAGTTTCGGCTACACCCGCGCCGAGATTGCCGACAAGACCTCCCTCGATCTGGGCATTTGGGAAAGTGAGGAGCAGCGCGAGCGAATCATTGCGGAGTTCTACAAGCGCGGACAGGTATCCAACAGCGAACAGCGCATGGTGACCAAAGCGGGTGAGGTCCGATCCTACCTTTGGTCCCTGGACGAGATAAGCCTCGAGAAAGAAGCCTACCTCCTGTGGATGGGGAGAGACATGAGCGAAACCCGCCGGCTGGAGGAGCAGATGCGCACCCGCCGGCGGCTGGAATCGATCGGCACCTTGGCCGGCGGGATCGCACATGATTTCAATAACATCCTTGCGGTGATCTTCGGCTACGGTGAAATGGCCAAGGAAAAGGCCGCGCTGGATCCGGCCCTGCTACGCTACACCGAGGAGATTCTCAAAGCGGCAAATCGCGCCAAGGGGCTTGTCAAACAAATCCTCACCTTTAGCCGTCGCAACGAGACGGTGCGCCATCCGGTGGAGGTGCGGCTCATAATCAAGGAAACGGTGAAGCTGATGAGCGCAGCATTACCTTCCACCATTGAGATCCGTACCAACCTCGCCGGCCGCTCCCAGGTAAACGCCGATCCTACACAACTCCATCAGGTCTTCATGAACCTCTTCACCAACGCGTATCACGCCATGCGCGAGAGCGGAGGCGTCTTGAGCACGACAAGCCGGGACCTGGACTTAGACGCGACCAACTGCTACGGACTCGAGCCCGGGAGCTACTTGCAGGTCGACATCTCGGACACCGGACACGGCATTAGCCCGCAGGTCATGGAGCGTATCTTCGAACCCTACTACACCACCAAGAGCGTGGAAGAGGGAACGGGCCTGGGACTCTCGGTTGTACACGGCATTATCACCGGCATGGGCGGCACGGTAGACGTGAACAGCACTCCCGGCGAAGGCACCCGCATGCGAATCCTGCTTCCCGTGGTCGACTCGCTGGAAGACCAAGCCGAGACCGGCACGGCGGAGGAAGGCGGCGAGAGTGAGGAGGAGTCCGAAACGCGGCGTTCCGCGCGAATACTCTTCGTGGACGATGAAGAGGACATTGCGGGCATGATCGCAGAGCGACTGAGCCTGCGGGGCTACAACATTGATGCCTTCGTGGATGCCGAACGTGCCCTCGATACCTTCCGAAGCAAGCCCGACTACTACGATCTCGTGATTACCGATCAGACCATGCCGAAGGTAACCGGTCGGGAGTTCGGCCGCACGGTCCGCGAGCTCCGTCCGGCCACGCCGGTGGTTATCTGCACCGGCTACAGCGACCAGATGAACGAGGAGGTCGCATACCGGGAAGGTTTTGCCGCCTTTCTCATGAAGCCGATTCAGGAACGCGAGCTGACTGCGACGATCGAACAGCTACTTCAAAAGGACGAGAGCTAATCGCAGCTCCGCCGGCGCCGCGAAGCCGGCACGTTCGCCCCTACGCCGCCCCCGCTCCGGCGAGACGTATACAGCGTCGGCGCCGCCGGTGTAGATTTCTCCATTGTCATGGCCGGCACCGCACTCATGCAGTTTCTACGCATTGCTTCTCAGGCGCTTTTCGCGCTCCTTCTGCTCCTCTTTGCGCCTCCGGGCGCAACGAGTCAGGAGGGTCTCGCCAAACCGCCGAGCGGCGCGATAGGTCCCGGCGCACCCCTGCGATCCACCCTCTACCTTCGCCCCGGCGGCGCCAACCTCCAGCGCTACCGCTTCACGATACCCAGCGACACCTTCGCGGTTCGCTTCCAGGTATCCGAGGCCGGCCACGATCTGGACCTCATCGTTCGCAATAGCGCGGGAGACCCGATCCACTACAGCGAGGATCGAGACTACAACGAAACCCTGTTCATCTCCCGGCTCTCCCGACCGGCGCTCCGACCCGGTGAATACGTCCTCGAAGTCGCCTATCAACTGCCGCGATTGCCGAAGCGCGGCGGCAAGACCGTCACCGAGATCCCCTTCCGACTTCAGATGACCGCGGTTTCGGCGTCGGTGTCCCGGCGCCTCGAGCCCGGCCGACGGTATCACGACGAGCTGCGACCTGCGGAAGGCATGGCACGATTCTACGAGATCGAGGTGCCCGACTCGGCAAAGGCGCTCCGGATCGATGTTTCCGACACCGACGCCGACGTAGACCTCTTTGTCACCAAGGGTTCTTCCCGGCGTCTGCCCTTCGACGCCGATTACGAGTCGCAACTGCTCCTCTCACGGGAGCATCTGGTGATTACGCCCGCTTCCACCCCGCCGCTCGAGGGAGGCAGCTATACCGTCACGGTCCTCGACCAGGTGGGCCGCGACTACGTAACCCCCTTCAGTATTGAGGCACGCTTCAGCCGCGAGCCCTCCCCGGCGCTTCGCCGGCTACCGGAGCTCGCAAACCGGACTCCTCCGGCATCCGAACAAAGCACGCCGGCTATCCGCCGCGCACTCGCCGCGACGGTAGCGATCACCACCGGGGACTCCGCCCTGGGCTCGGGAGTGCTGGTTTCCCCTGAAGGGCATCTGTTGACCAACTGGCACGTCGTACGCGGCCCCGACGGCGGCCCGACGAAGCGGATTTACGTGGCGGTTACCGAAGACCCCGGCTCACCACCGACCGAAGCCTTTCGCGCCCGGGTTATCGACTTTCGCGAGGAGCGGGACCTTGCGCTACTGCGCGTGGTTGGGGACCTCTACGGCGGAGCACTTCCGCGAGACTACCGCTTCCCGTACTTGCCTTTGGGCAACGACGGGAACCTTGCCGTCGCGGATCCCCTCGCGCTCGTGGGCTTCCCGCAGGTTGGGGGGACGGGATCGCGCGTATCGGTGACCTATACGCGGGGCATTGTCAGCGGTTTCGAACGCCGCAGCTACGGCCGCGTCATAAAGACGGACGCGGATGCGAATCTCGGCAACTCCGGCGGCGCGGCGCTCAACACCGCGGGCGCGCTGGTCGGTATTCCCAGCCACGTGGTCGGGCTCGAGTGGGGTCATCTAGGCTACGTACAACCGGTATCCGCGCTGCCGGAGGAGTGGCTGCGACTCGTTAGCAACGAAGAATAGCGGAGACTCAGGGCTGTGGGGCCGCCGCACCGCGAGCTTTCATGAGGGCGTCGTGGGTCTCACGAAATCGCTTCACAACCATGGGAAGGATCTCCAGCGCGACCTGCGGATGAGCCTCCATGAAGGAGTTGAACGCCCAGGATGCCAGCACCAAGCATTCGGTGTCTTCGAGGGCGACTACGTCGGCGGATCGAACGGCGCCGTCGAGAACCGACATCTCCCCGATAACCTCTCCGGAACCATGCCGGCCGAGCTCGTAGCGATTACCGGACTCGTCCGTCTTGAGAACCTGCACCTTCCCGCTCGTGATAACGAAGACTCCCACCCCGGCGTTGCCCTGCCGTACGATAAAGGCGTCCTTCTCGTAGCTCCGGCGCGTGGCCGAGTCACCGAGCCCTTTGAGAAAGCGTTGACTGAGTGATGAGAACAGCGGCGCTTGCTTCAGTACTTCGTGGTTTTCCATGTCGGCTATCCTTGGGCGGGATTATAGACCGGCTGTGCGGCGTGTCGCAATCACAAAGCTCACGAGTAGCGGCATCAGCTCTGTGCCGGCAAGGTCTCGAGGTCCTGCGCAACACGACCGAAGCCGCGAAGGCGCAAGAAATTGGCGTAGCGGGCCTCGTTTCCGAGACTACGTCGCTCTCGGTCCAGGTACTCGCTCGCCCGCGTTCGGTGCGCATCCGGTGCGTCGTCGAAGCCGACCCGGTGGGCAAAGTAGTGATACAGAATGAGGTCGCGGTTACGCAACATGGGATCGAGCTCGACGAGAAAAGACGCCTCGTCTAGAAAGAAGCGGACGGACGTGAGATCCTCCCGCCGCCACCGTATCTCAACCAAGAGCATGAGGAGTGTAAAGGTCGGGAAGTAGGCGGAATGCCGGAGACCAATGGTCAAACCTTCCCGGGCCAGCTGCTCCGCCTTCTCCGGATCCCCGACAATGAGACAGACCTCCGCAATCGTGCGCAGCGCATCGACCCGATCGAAGTCGTTCCTGATCTGGTAGAACTCGAACTCCGCCTGCTTGATCCGACTGGTCACATCCTCGGTGTAGCCCATGAGCGCCCGCGCCCCTGCTGCCTGGGCGATCGCCTGAGCCCGATAGCCGTAGTGCCGGTGCTTTCCTCGGAACAGGAGGCGGGAGACCGCAACAACGTGCTCGAAATCGCAGGCGAACCACGACGCCATCAAGGCCAGATAGAGATGTCCCAGTCGGTACTCCTCGAGCTCCGGTGAGTCGTCTTCCAAGACCGGTTCGAGAATGCGCATGGCCTCACCGTACGCGCTCATCAAGACCGCGCGCTCGGCGTAGGCGCTGATCCGTTCGGAATCGCCGGCTTCGGTAAGCTCATCCAACTCGGCCACCAGAGCGGAGGATGCTTCCCGGCGGTTGCGGAGTAACTCAGCCTGAGAGAGCAGCTTCAAGACATTCCGGCGCGCTCGTAGCGTATCGGCAAGCTGCTCGTAGTAGTACAGGGCCTTCCGTCCGCAGAAGTAGGCCTTCTCGAGGGCGTAGGACTTCGCGTTGTAGGCGGTAAGAATATGGTAGGCGTTCGCCGCCGCACCGGGAAGGCGGTAGCTGCTAGCAAGCATCAGGATCTGCTTCAGGATCGAGTCCGCACGCTCGGAGTTACCGTTGTTGAAGAGAATCGTGCACTTGTGAAACAGCGCATGGGTTCGCGCGTCGTGGTCTTCAGCTCCGAGGTTCTCGAGGAGAGTATCGTAGAAGCTTACATACTCCATGTTGAAGGAGCCGTCGGGTGCAGCCTCGAGAAGCCGGCGCACGTCATCCCACTCCTCCGCCCGGGTTAGATGATGCAGGAGCCGTCCCGTGTGGGGGTTCGCAAAGGCGCGCATCCGGTCCGCAACAACGCGGTGGAGGATCTTCTTGTTGTGGTTGAGGATCGAATTGTAGAGCGACTGCTTGAAGACCTCGTGCTTGAAAAGATAGATCGCCGCTTCCCGTATGAGGATTCCGTCACGCTCGAAGGCCTCGATCGCCGCCGAAGCGATCTCGGGATCGGCCTCCGTTCGCGTCTGGACGTACGCTGCGTCGTGGACGGTGAAGGAGTGGATGAACACCGAGAGCTTGCGCAGGAGGTCACGGTAGGCAAGGGGGTAGCGCTGAATCCCCGACAGAAACATGTTCTGAATACTTGTCGGCAAGGGGGCACTCCCCGAGACCTCGTCAAGGCCCCGTTCCACGGCAAGCTTCGCATACTCGCGAAGAAACAGCGGATTCCCCCCGGCGTTGCCGAGGACCTCTTCTTCGCTATCGGTCTCCCGCGTCGGCTGCGGCTGCAGCTTGCGCAGCAGCTCCTGAGACGCCGTATGGCTCAACGGCCCGAGCTCGAGGGTATCGAGCGGCCGAAAAGCCTCCCGGAAGCCGTCATCAACGCGGCGATCGGCAAACAAAAGAAAGGGCTTGCGCGGGGCGTCGTTGAGCAGATATCGAAAAAAGTTACGGCTCTCTCCGTCCATGGCGCGAACGTTGTCCACGAAGATCACCAGCGCGTAGGGCTCCGTTTCATTCTTGGTCAGAATCAGTTCGACCAAGCGGTAGAGCACGAGGAACACCCGGGCGTGATCGGCCATAGACTCGACGTCAAAGAGAAGTGTAACGAAGGACTCGGCGGTGTCGGCATCAACTCCCTCAACTGCGGCCATGCGTCGGGCGAGCTGATCCCGAGTCTCGTGGCTTTGCACGTCGAAGTGGTGAATCAGCACGTCGGTCACCACGGCAAAGGCGCGGCGTCGGTACTGTCGGGCCCGGGCGCGCAAGATCGGCGTGTCGAACTCCGGCAGCTCCCGGATGCGCTCGATCAGCCGGCTCACGAGACGCGTCTTTCCCACGCCGGCTTCTCCGGTCACGAAGAAGCCGCCGCCGCCGGCCGGGTCGAAACGCAGGTAGCCCTGGAGAAGCCGCTCGATCTCTCGGTCACGATCCACGAAGAAGCTCTCATCCGGGGAAGGTTGCGAGTTCTTGCCCTCCACGAGGTAGGCCCGAACATCCTCTTCCCGGCCTTTGAGCTGCAAAAGCTCCGGCTCCGAAAAGATGAACTCCTCACGGCACTTCTCTCGCGTCTCCTCGGAGACGTAGATACCGTTGACCGGCGCCGCGACCTGCAAACGGGACGCCACCGCCATGGCGTGACCGGTCACAACGTCGAAGCGCCCGCGCTTGCCGGTGGTGATCAAACCGGTGTGGATGCCAATGCGAAAACCCACCTCCGACGCTCCGACGGCTTCATCGACCCCGGATATTGTCCGACGTTTTGTGTGCTCCAGGAAATCGAGTGCTGCGTTCACCGCCCGCGCGGGATCATCTTCGTGAATATCCGGTACCCCGAACACCGCAACCAGGGCATCTCCAATGTACTTCTCGACGGTTCCCTCGTACTGTCGGATGATCTCCTCGAAGCCCGAGAAGACCTTCGACATGACGCCGTCCATCTCTTCGGGATCCATGCGCTCCGACAGGGCGGTGAAGCCGCTCATATCCGCGAAGACAACCGTGACGAAGCGTCGCTCGCCCTCTCGAAGTGTTTCTCCCTGGCTCATGGGCTCCTACGCGTGTCCGCGGCGGCGCGGCGGGCTACTTAGATGTCTCGAACAGTCGGTCCAGCTCTTGGCGAACCTGGTCGACGACCCCTTGATACTGCTGCTGCAGTTGTCCAAGGTTCTGTTGCAAGGCGTTCTGAAACTCCGGATCCGCCGCTGGATCAACCCGGACCTGCGAGCCGTACTGCTTGGAGAGCTCCTCCTGCCGCTGCTGTGCCCGCTCGCTGTACTGCTGCCGAAGATTCTCAATGAGCTGCTGCCGATTCTGCAGATACTGTGAGAAGATCTGCTCAACCTGGTCAAATAGGTAGTTCACCGAGCGAGTGTCCTTAATGACCTGCTCGAGCGCCGTGCGGACCGTCTTGACGCGGCCCATCTCCTCTTCCGACGCCGGGAGCGCAATCGCGCTCTTACTCACTTCGTAGAGCCCCTCCTTGATCCAACGTATCTGCTCTTTGGAGTAGCCCTTCAGTTCCTTTTTAATGTCGATGTTCGGGTCCTCGCCGATCCGCGAGAGCATGCGCTTGCCGACTTGACGGTGCTCGTGCGCCTCGATCGACTTGCGGTCTCCCTGCACATCCGATGTACGCTCCAGTGCCAATTCGAGTGCACTCTTGATCTCGCCCACGGGTATCCTCCCTAATGAAACGGGGTAACAGGTCTAGGATACAAAAACTGTCGCGAAAGTAAAGCAGGCTAAGCTAGTCACGAAGCCGTGGCCCCGCCGGCGCGGCGCAGTGCCTCTTCGGTCAGAATGTAGTCCACGCGGATATCCCATTCATCGCTGGGGACGCGCGCAACGATCTGGCACTGGAAG
>CAYFQV010000050.1:0-8912 GCA_964345195.1 uncultured Spirochaetaceae bacterium | reverse complement strand
CCGTCGATAAGGTCGCCAGGAAACGGTCATAGAAGCCTCTGCCTCTGCCGAGGCGATGCCCAAGCGTGTCGAAGGCGAGCCCCGGCACGAGTATGAGCGGCGCAGGCCACGCCGTCGGGTCGTTCACGTCGGCCTTCGGAGCCGCGGGATCGGGCTCGCGGATTCCCCACACGCGCCGGACCAAGCGCGGAGGATCATCCACGATCTCATGAAACATGAGATGATTCCCGCTCATACGCGGAAGCGCGAGCCGCTTACCCTGCTCACGCGCCAGACGCATGAGATCATCCGTTTGCACTTCCGCGGGCATGGATGCGAAGGATAGCAAACCGCCCGCCGCGGTCCACAGGCTGGATGAGGTGAGATGATCCGTTGCGCGGCGACTTCGCTCACGGATCTCTTCTGCGGACAGCTTGTCCAGAGTCTGCTCCATGGAGCCCCGAAGTGCGACCTTTTCCCGCCGGATATCCGTCGCCGCATCTTCCGCGGGCCCATCGGATGGGTCGTGTTCGCCCGGCGAGCGCTTCATGCGGCACCTCCGGCGCCGCGGCCCGCCGGAGCCAGCGTTCGCCGTGCCCACACGAGGCGCTGACCCACCGTGACAAGGGTCGCCGCGGCCATGACCGCCGACAGGAGCACGTAGGCGCCGGGAACAATGAGAAAAAGCGTATAGAAGGCGAGCGTCTCGCTTCCCTCAATGATCCCGGAGGGCATGGTGATAGTCGTCATGCGCGGTGCTTCAGCATGGCCGCCGTTCGGGGCCGCCGTGCCCTGCGCCTGCGCGCCACGCCGCGCTTCCTCGGCCCGCCGTTTCTCGAGGATCGTCGAAAGCACCGTCCACGATACAATGTTCACATAGAAGACCCCGAGCAGTACGAGCGTCGCAACGTAGGCCGCGACGCTGTCCGCACGAAGCGCCAACGCGAGCGGCACCGCCGCGTACACCACCGAATCCAGCAGCAGGTCCACGTATCCGCCGAAGTCACTCTGCGTGCCTTGGCGGCGCGCGACAACGCCGTCGAGGCCGTCGAAGAGGCGGCTCACCAGCCAGAGCACGAGTGCGACGCCGACGGCATTCAGCGCGACCGCGAACGCGGCGCCCAGCCCGAGGAGCATTCCGGCAATGGTCAAAATGATAGGCGATATCCGCTCACCGACCAGTCGTGCCAGGGGATAGATGACACGCTCTTTTACCGGACGCAACAGTGGATCAAACATCTCTATCTCCTTCTTAGGCCTCCGGCCCGGCCGCCGAAGTCCCGGGGGTATCACAGCATGAGATAGCCCCTGCGCGCCGCCTCCCGAAGCGCCTGTGTACGATTCGAGACCTCCAGCTTTGCATATAGAGATGATAAATGAAACTTCACCGTGTTAATACTCACACCCAGTGCGCGGGCAATCTCCTGGTTTCCGGCACCGGCGGCCACGTACTCCAGCACCTCCGCTTCCCGCCGGGTCGGCGGCAGAGAGCTGGTCTCCAACTCCCGCGCGGATCGTGCCGTGCCGGATGCATGTCCGTCCGGAACCGGTCCGAGCCGCGGATCCCATACGAAAAGCCCGTGGAAAGCCGCATGTATGGCCGCCGCGGTCTCGGCTCCATCACTTTCCGAGGAAATGAAGCCGATTCCGTGCGGCTCCGGCGGCAACGCCGCCGTCTGTTCGCCGGGGTCGTCGCCCATCCGGATAATGAGCGCCGCGTCCGCGGGAATCAGCTCAACAAACGCATCCAGGTCCTCGGAGGTGACAAGCAGGGTACCGTCAAGCAGGTACACATCCGCCGGCGGCCGTAGCCCATGCAAATCCGACAGACCCGCAGCCGTGAATGCATATCGGACACCGCGTCCCTCTTCGAGCAGCGCCCGAAGCTGCTGCCGGCGTCGCCCATGCTCCACGACAAGGGCGACGCGAACAGGATCTATCCCATGGTTCCCATTCCGCGCCATCTACGCTGCATTCCTTTCGATCGTCCATGCCGGTTATGCATGGGTGGCCGCTGCTCACCTCCGGCCGGGGTCACGGCGATGCGCGTGGCAACGCCGCCGCGCAGCAGCTCGGCTTCAACACTGGTTTCGGCGATTCCCGAGGAAAGCACGTGGAAAAGCTCTTCGTGCGTGGCGGTCTCCACACCGTTGAGAGCCACCAGGATATCACCAACCATCATACCCGAATCCGCGGCGGGGCTTGTTTCATCGACCGAAACCAAGAGCAAACCCCAGGCTTGATTCCGCTGGAGCGAGTTCTGCAAGGTAGCCGTAAGCGCAACGCTGTGCCCTTGAATGCCGAGATACCCTGGGCCTTGCCCGCCGCCGGCGGCGAGTGCGTCGACGATCTCGAACACGCGAGCTATCGGTATCGCGTAGCCCGAGAATCCGGCGGGATCACGCGCCAACAGCCCCGTGAGCGAGCCTTCGGGTGTGAGCAACGCCCCGCCGGCGAAGCCCGGGACGGCAACACCATCGGTGTGAATCGCCGCTGCGTCCTCTCGCTGCTCCACACCGCGAATCACGTCCAAGCGGACCTCCACCGAGTCCTCCGAAGGCATCCCAAAGGAAAGAGCCAGGCCACCGACCGTCGGCATGGCATCCGAACGCTCGAAGGCCGGCACTCCATGTGGCTCGTCCGTCTCGAGCAGCGCAATCTCACTCCGGCCGTCCCATCCAATCACCGTTGCCTCAACAGCGCCGCCGGCGGTACGCAGCGATACTCGCTCTCCCCCCTCAGCATGGCGTGCAATTGTGATGATCTCCCGATCCGAGCGTGCTATCCCGCTCCGCTGAGGAACGCGGTCGCCACGGACCCCGAAAATCTTCCCTTTGTGCTCTCCGTAGATCCCCGAGAGCTCCGTAGATAGCTGCGTGAGCATGGATGACTCCGACATATGTGATCTCCTCCGTTTCGCTGTTTTCTTGCGCCCATTTGGGCGCCTTCGCCGTAGCACCGCGACGATCTCATGCTTGGAAGGTATCGCGGGTCCGGGGCCCGCGTTGTCACCTGAACGGGTAGGTTTGTGTATAGATATACGTTTGAAGGGAGGGATCAGCGGGGTGAGCGGGCGGCACGTGCCGAAGAGCCGACAAGCGCCCGGACCCGACCATTTTGTCCCGCTCAGGCGGTTTGCAAGGCGTCTTCGGACAGTCTCGTCAAGCGCAGCGTCAGGGCGGTTTCCCCGTCGTCGAACGATCCCTGCAGCACCTCATCACTCAAGCCGATGTTTCGCAGCATCAAGATTGTCATGATGAGCCCGAGCCCCGCCCCTTCGGAGGAGTCCTCAGCTCGTTCGTACGCGGTGACCATGGTCTCGTGTTCCGCCGCAAGAGCGAGCTTTTCCTGAATGCGCTCACGCTCGGCGTCCGCCAACGCTACATTCTGCCGCACCGCAATGCGCGCCTCCTCACCTTTGAGTTGAAAGTCAACCCGGAGGTAAATTCCAAGCTCACGCTGAATCGCAGTGTAGCGAGAGACCTCCGCGAGCATCTCCATATGGAAGCTTTTCATGCCGCAGGCGTAGTCGTTCGGATCGTGTAGATTCAAGCCCTGCTCGTGAAAGTAGGCGCGCTTCACGTTTCCCTTCCAGGCGTTCCCGGCAAGCTCGTGCACACAATAGGCAACCTTGTTGGCGTACTCGGTAAGATTGGCCTCTTCGAGGAAGATCTCGAGAACCTCATCGATATAGGCGCGTTCGCGCACGAGGTAGTTCGTCGTCTTGATCGAAATCGCCCGCTCATTCCGGACGGCCTCGCGGATTTCCGCTCGCTCCACCTTCTTGCCCATGCATGCTCCGCACCAGAGTATTTGAGCTTTGCGTAGCAATTGCAAGTTAAAGCTTCGTTAGTCGAACCGCGCTGCCGGTACTTTGCAGGAGGAGCGCTTAGCAAGCGAAAACGAAACGAGTTGAAAGAGATGTCGGCGTTGTCGGCATGCCGTGATCACGGCGCGCTCGACCCAAATAGCTACGCGACGACGTTTTAACCTAAAGTTTTTTCTACGGATTTTTTGGAGTACTCAGGGCGTCGCTTTCGCTGCTGCCGAGGTACGCATCCCGCACCTTTGGGTCGTTCAACAGCTCCTTCCCGGTCCCGGATAGCACCAATTCGCCGCTTTCGAGCACGAAGGCCCGGTCGGCAAGGCTCAGAGCCTGTTTGGCATTCTGCTCGACGAGAGCGATAGTTATGCCCATACCGCGTATACGCTCTATAAGCTGGAACACCTCGGTGACAAGCACGGGAGCCAGTCCCAGCGACGGCTCATCCAAAAGGAGGAGTCGTGGCTCCGCCATGAGCCCACGACACACCGCGAGCATTTGCTGTTCTCCGCCGCTGAGCGTACCCGCCTGTTGATCCCGACGCTCGCGCAGCCTGGGAAAACGCTCGAACATTTCCTCTATGCGCTCACGCATTCCTTCGCGACGTTTGAAAGCCCCCATGACGAGGTTCTCCCGCACCGACAAGCCGGCAAAGATCTTCCGTCCTTCCGGAACCTGAACTACTCCGCGATTGACGATACGGTGTGCCTGAGCGGGCAGCGGCTTTCCTTCGAGTCGGATGGAGCCTGCTTTCGGCTTAACAAGCCCGCTTATGGTATTCAAGAGTGTAGTCTTTCCGGCCCCGTTCGCCCCAATGATTGCGGTAATACTGCCGGAGCCGACCTCGAGGTCGATTTGGTCGAGGGCGTGAACATGATCATACCAGACGTCGAGACCTTCAACCCGCAGCATCTTCTTCTCCGATATAGGCCTTAATCACGGATGGGTTATTTTGGATCTCCGTCGGTGTTCCCTCGCCAATGAGGCTTCCGAAGTTCATGACGTAAACATGCGAAGACATTGCCATCACAACCTGCATTCGGTGCTCAATGATGAGAAGGGTCAAAGCGTATCGCTCCTTCAAGCTCGAAAGCAACTCAATGAACAGCCCGACTTCACCGGGGTTCAAGCCCGCCGCCGGCTCATCGAGGAGCAGGACCCGTGGCTTGCAAGCGAGAGCCCGCGCGAGCTCGACACGCCTCTGGTACCCGTAGGATAGCTCAGACGGCCGAGCGCCGGCGTGCGTCTGCAAGCCCAGTTCTTGGAGGTATTCCTCGACTTGCTCCCGACTCTCGCGCTCTTCCCGGAAGAAACGCGGCAGGCGCAGCATACCCTCCCAGATCCCATACCGCGACCTGGCATCCATGGCCGATTGGATGTTATCCCGCACCGTCAGCCCGGAGAATAGCCGTATGTTTTGAAAGGTCCGACCTATGCCCGCCTTCGAGACTTCGTGCTGAGGAAGGCCACTGATTTGAGCGCCGTCAAGATGCACCGTTCCCGAATCCAGTGCGTTGATTCCCGACAGCAGATTGAACACTGTGGTTTTCCCCGCTCCATTCGGCCCAATGAGACTAACCGTGGCGCCTTGTTCAACCGAGAATGACACGTCGCTTACGGCCTTCACGCCTCCGAAATGCTTGTACAGACGGGATGCCGTGAGTACCTCGCTCATTTACTCCCCTCCTCTCGTGCTTCGACGACGGAGCCTGACAAGCAGACGCCGGATGGATCCCCATATCGGCAGCTCATACTCCCCGAAGATCCCGGACGGCCTGAAGTTGATAATGATGAGTACAATGATGCTGTAGATGACAATGCGCCACTCCGCGGCGGAGCGTAGCAGCTCGGGCAGGCCGGTGAGAAACACCGCCGCCACAATCGCGCCGGTAAGGCTGTTTATGCCCCCCACAAACACGATGATGATCCACTCCGCGGACGTCGTCCACTGAAACAGGCTCGGCTCGACATACGTCGTGTAGTGACCGTACAAAGCGCCGGCCGAGGCCGTAAGCGCAGCTGCAAAGAGAAACGCGATCAGCTTCACGCGATTGACCGCAATGCCCATGGCTCCGGCCGCCAGCTGATCGTTCTTTACAGCTATACACTGCCGCCCGAAGCGGGAGTACTTGAAGTTACGCACCAGTACCGTTGCAATTACGGCTGCTAGAACCGCGCCGAGAAACGTTGTACGCTGCGGGATACCCACCAGGCCCATTGCACCACCGGTCACACTGGTCGTGTTGTTGAGGACGGCAATGATCGCCTCCCCGAATCCGAACGTGACAAGGGCAATGTAGTCTCGCCTCAATCGGACCGCCGGTAATCCTACGATCAGTCCAAAGAATAATCCGGCAACGATGGCTGCTCCCAGCGCCGGCAAAAGCGGGATTCCGAAACGTACGGAGAGTACACCCGCGGCGTACGCCCCGACTGCCATAAAGGAGGCCTGCCCAAGCGAGAACATGCCGGTAAGCCCGGTTATAACGTAGATAGAGAGAATGGCTATTACGGTTATCGCGGTGAAGGTGAGGACAGACAGATAGTATCCCATGCTACACCTTTTCTTTTATCAGGATTCCGGCAATGCCCTGCGGGCGAACGATCAGGAAGACCAGAAGTATCACGAAGATCACGACCGGCGACAGCCCGGAGCCGATAAACGGCACACCAATGAGAAGCACCTCAATGAGTCCGAGCAACACCGCGCCGAGAACCGCGCCGAGGATATTTCCAAGCCCGCCGATAACGGAGGCAACAAATCCCTTGACAATGAGCTGTCCGAGCTGTGGATACAAGGTGTATTTGATTCCGAGAAATACGCCGCCAAGCCCGCCGAATATACCGACCAGTACGAAGGTAGCCGCAATAATCAGGTCGACGTTGATGCCCATAAGTCGAGATGTGTCCTGATCCATGGAGATGGAGCGAATGGCCGTCCCGAGCACGGTACGATGGAGCACAAACATTAGCACGGCGAGCGAAACGGCCGATATGCCGAGCATGGCCGCATCTATCGCGGCCACTGTGAAGCCACCCACCGTAAACGTCGCCGTCTCGAAGAATCGTGGATACGAGTAGAAGTTGCTGCTGAAAAAGACCGTAATCAGATTCTCGAGTAGAATGCCCATCGTTATGGAGGAGACAAAGTAATAGATGATGGGACTCTTATTTCGCCTCAGTCTGCGGAAGGCAACCCGCTCGATACCGAGCGCAATGAGGGCGCCGGCGACAGCGGTCAACAGCAGTGTCGGAATGAAACCGACGCCCAGCCCGGTAGCAATGAGAAATCCGACGTAGGCGGTAACCGAAAGCACACCGCCTTGGCTGAAGTTGGAGAACTTCAGGATGTTGAAAACAAGGGCGAACCCGACGGCAATGAGTGAGTACACGGCGCCGAGTGAAAGCCCATTTATCAGTTGTTGGACAAACATCGAGCCCCTACAGTCCTATGGCTGACCTATGGCTGAATTGACGCCGGGCGGAGCGCGGTGCACGTACAATCCGGCCGTAGCCGCGCGCCCGGTGTGTCCCGCGGTGGACGCCGGTGCGAGCTGCACCGGCGCCTTTTTGCACGAGTCGTGTCATTGCTGATGCGATTCCGGAACGTGGCGTCCGATTTCCTCGTACGCACCGTCGCCTTGGATCTGATACATGACCATTGAAAGGCCAACCGGGCGGTGCGTCTCCTCCGAAATTGTGATTACCCCCGTGGTGGCCCGCATGTCCGACGTCTCTTCAAGAGCCGACGAAACTGCGCCCGGCTCGGCCGATCCGGCTCGCTCTATGGCGTCGGCAATCATCAGGACTTTATCGTAACCCAGGTACGCCTTGTTGATAGGCTCTTCGCCAAACTTCTCCATATAGGCTTCTCGCACATCTACCAGCTGCGACTCGCTCTCGGAGTAGTTGTTGGCGACGTATATTCCATTCGCGAGCTCCGGGTCGGGCAACAAGTCGGTAAACGGGGGCGCGAAATCCAGGCCGCCGACAATCGGTAGATCGAGGCCGACTTCTTGGGCCTGCTGCAGCGTGAGCACCGCCTCCTGTACGTAGATCGGCAAATACACGCCGTCCGCTTCGGACCGCTCTATCCGGCTCAGCTGGGTCCGAAAGTCTTTATCACCACTCTTGTATGTAACCTCCACCGCAATGTCGCCGCCGTTCTCGTTGACATAGGCCCGAAACGGCTCCACGAGCGACACCGAAAACGCGTTGGACTGATCGTACATGACGGCAATGCTGTCCATACCGAGCTCTTCGAGCGCGAAATCCGCGATGATTTCCGAGTACTGAACACTCGATGGCTGCATGAGAAACATGTTGGTCCACGGCTCGCCGTTCTCCTGCGTCGTGGCACGTGGATCTATGAATGATCCCACCACGGGCACACCCTTTCTTTCCGCGACGGGTGCGACCGACAGGCCAATGTTGCTGATCGGCGGGCCAACCACCGCGCTTGCCCTGTCTTGATCCACAAGGCGATTGTACGCGTTTATGGCCTCTTGAGGGCTGAGCTTCACATCGTAGACTTTCAGCTCGAGCTGCTTCCCATCTACGCCGCCGTCTGCGTTGATCCGGTCAACCGCAAGCGCCGCACCGTTCGATACGGCATTCCCCCAGACCGATGTAGGACCACTGAGGTCCTGAATCACACCAATGGTGATCGTGTCGCTCTGCTCGGCCTCCCCGGATGCGAAAGCGAACGCAACCGGCACTAGCAACAAAAACAGAATCAATGTCCGTTTCATACTTACCTCCTCCTATAATTCCAGCTAAATCTTTTACTTCCAGCTAAATCTTTTACTCGGTTGTCCGCGCCGTCGCGCTCACCGGGCCTTGGCTGGTATCAGGTTCCACGGTCTCAATTCCGAGCAACTCTGCAGCATAACGCATCTGTCGCCGGATATCTCCATATACAAGCACCTGGTGACAGCCCAGGACCTCCCGAAGGTATCCGTCGAGAGCGCCGACGTCGACTCTGCGCTGCGTTCTGCAACTCGACCTTAGGACTCACACCCTGCCCGCTTTCGTGGTGGCTGCGCAAGCGGAATGAGAAATAACGCCTCAATATAGGATGGAACAAGAAGACTCATTGGGAAGAAGGCCG
>CAYFQV010000049.1:13724-19065 GCA_964345195.1 uncultured Spirochaetaceae bacterium | reverse complement strand
CTGGCACGCCCACGCGACTTCCAAAATCACCTCCGCGGAGGATCTCGATCGCGTAGAAACCCTCGGCTTCCGCGGTGAGGCCTTGGCAAGCATAGCGGAGGTGGCACGATTACGCGTTACCAGCGCCCAGCCGGGATCGGACACCGCGTACCGCCTGGAGGTGCATGGCGGGGAACGAGTGGATTTTTCCCCTACCCAGAGTGACTACGGCACGACCGTCGAAGTTCGCGACCTCTTCTACGCTATGCCCGCTCGACGGCGCTTTCTCAAGCGACCGGCGGCGGAGAGCGCTATGGTCCGCAACATCTTCATTGAGAAGGCCCTTCCGTTTCCAGACAGGAGCTTCCGCCTCTTCGCGGACGGTTCGCTGCGACTCATGTTGCCGCAGGGTGAGCTTCCGGCGCGTATAGCCGCCGCCTTTCCGGACGTCGGCGCCGCGAAGGCGCTCCAGGAAATCACCGGTACCGGCGAAGGCTTCTCCGTGAAACTGCTGGCAGCGGGGCCGGAGTACTCGAGGAAGGACCGAAAGCTGGTGCAGACATTCGTGAACGAGCGGCGGGTATGGGAATACGCCTTAATCCAGGCTGTGGAGTACGGCTTCTCCGATTACCTTCCGGGCGGCAGTCATCCGATAGCCTTCCTCTTCCTGCAAGTCGAACCGGAGCGCGTGGATTTTAACGTGCACCCCGCAAAACGTGAGATCCGCTTTCGTAACCTCCCGGAGATCCACCACCGAATTACCCGGATTCTTGAAGACTTCCTGCGACAGTATGCGCTTCGCTTTCCAAGCCGCAGCCAAGAAAACGCTTCCCCGCACACGGAGCGGACACTCCCGCATCTGGACGGCTCCTGGTCTGCTGAACGCCCCCGACGAGCAACCGAGGATCACCTCGTGGACCGGCGAGATGCGGTAGGGCAAAACGCGGCCCGGCAAAACCCGGCCGGACATGGTTCAAGCGGCTTCGACCTCGAAACACGTTTCGATCCCCACACCGCCATGACCGGTGAAAGCCGGCAGGGAAGCGTGCGGTACCTCGGACAGATATTCAATCTATTCCTGCTCGCGGAGTACGGCGATACCCTCTACATTGTGGATCAACATGCAGGACACGAGAAGGTGCTTTTCACGCGCTTCCACGAGGAGACTCGCCGACAATCGCTTCTTGTGCCGGTGAATGTTGAAGTATCGGCGGAAGAGGACGAGATCCTCGAAAGCAGGGCCACCGAGCTCGAGGCGATCGGCATAGAGATCACTCGTCGCGGAAACAAACAGTGGGAGCTGCGTAGCGTTCCGGCCGTGCCCGGGATCAATGCCGAAGCTCTGGCGGAGGCCCTACGCGAGTTAGCCGGCACACCGCGAGAGGTTTTACGCGACCTCTACGCGACAATGTCGTGCAAAGCGGCCATCAAGGATGGCGACCCGGTGGATCCGGCTACCGGCCAGGCGCTCCTGCAAGCCGTTTTTTCCTTGAACAATGCGCACTGCCCGCACGGCCGCCCCGTATGGCACGAGATTACGCGGGAAGAGTTGTTCCGCCTGCTGGGCCGCAGCTGAAGCTCATACTGAGAGCGTTGGAGTTGTTCAAATCTCGCCCTCTTCGCTCAAAAGCCGTTCCGCTTCGAGTGCGGCCATGCAGCCCGTACCTGCGGCTGTCACCGCCTGCCGGTAGATCTTGTCCTGCGCATCTCCACAGGCGAATACACCGGGTACGTTGGTTGTCGTCGACTTGCCCTCCGTACGGAGATACCCCGTTTCATCCGCCTCGATTTGGTCACCGAGGAATGCGGTATTCGGAATGTGACCGATGGCGTAGAACAATCCGCTTGCCTCGATCACCTGCTCGTCTCCACTCTTGTTGTTCTGAACTTTGACCCCGGTCAGCGCCTTTCCATCACCCAAGACTTCGACGGCGTTCGTGTTCCAGTGGATTTCGATCTTTTCGTTGTCGAACACGCGCTTCTGCATGGTCTTGCTCGCACGCATTTCATCGCGACGCACCAGCAAATGCACCTTGCTACCGAATTTGGTGAGGAAAGTGCCCTCCTCGGCGGCGGTGTCACCCCCACCGACCACAACAAGCGGGCGATTCCGGAAGATCGGAAGCGCCCCGTCACAAACCGCACAGGCGCTAATGCCACGTTGCCAGTACTCTTGCTCGCCGGGAAGGTCGAGCCGTTTTGCCGTCGCTCCGGTTGCGACAATCAGGGTCTTCGCCAGGTACTCGGTACCCGCCTCGGTATACAACTTGAACGGACGCTGCGACAGATCAACACTGCCGATGGTCTCGGTCTTGATCCGTGCTCCGTAATTCACCGATTGCTCCCGCATCTGCTGCATGAGCTCGGGGCCCTGTATACCGGTTGGGAATCCCGGATAATTCTCCACATCAGTCGTCGTGGTCAATTGGCCGCCCGCAGCGACGCCGCCGGCCATGAAGCCTTCAAACAGTAGCGGCTGCAGCTCCGCACGAGCTGCGTAAATGGCTGCGGTATGCCCGGCTGGTCCCGACCCTACAATAATTACGTTTTCAACGCCGTCGGCCACGGTATCTCTCCTTCTTTAATGATGTTCCTTTGTGAAAGCACAAAGATGCACCCTCTGTGAGTTGTTTCGTGAGATGGCGAGACTATACGCCGTACCTGGATTAGCTAGAGCTGAAGCCTACAGGTTTGCCAGTATCTGCTCAACCTGTTCGCGATTCTCGTAACTCGAGTTCTGCTCCAACAAGCGCTCCAGGACAGTCCGTGCCTCATCCGGCTCTTCCTTCGCAATAAAGACCTCGCCGAGCCGATGATAGGCACGCCAGAACTCGGAGTCAATCTTGATGAGCTCCGATAGTGCCTCTTCCGCAGATCCGAGCTCTTCCGCATCGAGATAGGCGAGAGCCAGATTATAGCGAACGAGAGTGTCGTTCGGCTTCTGCTCGATCGCCCGTTGGTAATGCGAGGTTGCTTCTCCGTACAGCTCCTTGGCGCGGTAGACGTTCCCGAGGTTGTTGTTAACTTCAAAAGAGTTCGGCTCGGCCTGATACGCCGCAAGCAGGAAGTTGAGCGCCTGATCGTACATGCTCTCTTCTTCCAAGACGCGCCCCAGCTCCACCAGCGCCTTCACGTAGCGATTGTCCTTTGAGATGGCAGTCGAGAGCGCATCAATAGCTTTATCCGCGTTGCCGAGGCTGTCGTGTATTTGCCCAAGGGTGTAATGGTATTCCTTTGGTCCCGGGTCCAGCGACACCGCCTGCTGGGCGTAGGAGAGCGCTTCTTCACTCTTTCCCAACTCCTGCTTCACTAGCGCCAGATTGTAGTTGTTCTGCGCACTTTCATCGTTGAGCTTCGTCGCCTCTGCGAAGGCTTCTTCGGCTTCGCTCAAATTCCCCCGGCGGTAGTGGGCAGCTCCCAGACGAGCGTAATTTTGGGCATCCGTCGGAGCGAGGGAAGCCGCCGTCTCGAAGTGCGAGATTGCACCCTGCACGTCTCCCTTATCCATGAGTATGTTGCCGATCTGGCGCTCCGCGCCGGCATTCTCGGAAACCCGCGTCGCAAATCGATACGCATCCAAGGCCTGATCCTCTCGATTTAGGTTCGAGAGCGTCACCCCGAGGTTGAAGTAGGCACTCCGATAGTATGGATCGATGTCAACGCAGGACTCGTATGAGCTACGGGCTTCCTCATACCGACCTGCACGGAACTGCGCGTTTCCCAGCTCGTAGAAAATGGCCGGATTATCCGGATTCAGACGAGCGGCCTTCTTGAACTCCTCAATGGCATCCTCCGTGAGGTCGGTGTCACGGTATACTTGTCCGAGGGTGAAATGGGGCTCCCAGAGACTATCATCTTTACGGATGGCGCGATTCGCGTAGCGAATCGCCTCCTGTCGGTTCCGTGAACTCTCCGAATTCTCGTCGAGATAGCTCCGGGCCAGCCGGGAGAGGGCCCGAGCGTGGTAACGATCCATCTGCTCCTGATCCCGAAGCTCCACCTCTAAAACGTCCTGAAAAGAGTTTCGGGCACTGCGGAACGAGTCATCCTCCAGTGCCTGATTTCCGTCATCGAGAAGCTCCTGAATGTTTTCTTCCTTCTTTCGCTCCTCTTCATTTAGACGCGCCAAACGCTCCTGTTCCTGGCGCCGGCGCTCTTCTTCTTCTTGCCGTCGGCGCTCTTCTTCCTCCTGCCGACGAGCTTCCAGCTCAGCCTGCCTCGCCTGTTCGGCCGCCGCCGATTCTGCCTCACGTTCTTGCTGAGCCGACTCCTCGGCCCGCTCCTCCGCCCGACGCTTCGAAGCGAGTATCTCCTCTTTGAGCGATTGTGCGTTTTCGTTGTCAACGTTTTCAATGAGAACTTCATCCACGAGGTCGAGCGCCCGTTGATACTCCTCGTTCTCCAGATAGTCCTGAGCGAGGGTCAACTTGTTCCTGCGAATTTGCTCAGCCTCCGTCACCTCGTCGGACGGAGGCGAAGTCTCCTCCTCGACCTCCTGCTCAGTTGGCGCAGGCTCTTCCGCGGCCGCCTGCGATTCAGCCTGACCCTGGCCGCCGGCGCCGGCGCCGGTACCACGAAACAGGAAGAATCCGCCGACGCCGAGCACCGCAAGAACGGCCCCTCCAATGAGTATCCACTTTAGCCTATCGTCCAACACTGCTCCCCTCCCCTAATCGATGATGTCTACTTGCTCTTCTTCCTCTTGTATATCTTCGGAACCGCCGGAGGCGCTCTCGGTTTCTTCACTCGCCGTATCGAGGGAATTGAGCACTGAGTCCAAGAGCGCCTTACGTCGCTCCTCCTCTTCCTGCCGACGCCGCTCTTCTTCCGCGCGCCGACGTTCCTCGGCTTCCCGGCGGCGCTGCTCCTCTTCGGCTTCCCGAATGGCCTTGTCCTCAGCCTTTCGTTCTAAGATGGCAATCACCTGCTCAATTTGATTTCGCTGTGAGGAGGCCGGTTCGAGATTGAGGTATAACGTATAATCATCTACGGCACCCTGATACTCATCCTGACTAACTCGCACATTGGCACGATTCAAATAGGCTTGCGCAAAGCCGTCTTCAACTTCGGCAGCCCGCGTATATGTTTGCTCCGCCTCTTCGAACTCCTCGAGCGCATGGAGGTTGTTCGCAAGGTTGAAGTACATCTCCCCAAGATAGTCTCCTTGCAGCTGTATGCCTCGTCTCAGGATATCCACGGCTTCTTCATGCCGTCCGAGCTGCTCGTAGATATAACCGAGGTACAGATAGATCTTCTCCTTTTCAGGCTGCTGACTTAGGGCGTTTTCGAGCAACGAGGCTGCTTGCTCAGGCTTGTTCTCCATGAAGAGCTCTTCTCCGCGCTCGAATAGCGTTGCGGCTGC
>CAYFQV010000049.1:12171-13624 GCA_964345195.1 uncultured Spirochaetaceae bacterium | reverse complement strand
CAAAAAGTCGCAAGTCTCTCACGTCTGCTCAAGCAGAACCGCAGCGCTCAGGCTATACGCGCAGGCAAGAAGATCGTTGCCAAAGAACCGCGCAATCCGGACGCGCACTATCTCCTCGCCCGCGCATACATGGCCGAGCACAAGGATGAACTGGCACTGATGGAGCTCAAGGCGGTTAGCAATATTGGGCAATTCGGTACCTACGTACAGGAAGTTCCATTCCGTCAAAACATAGCAGAACTGTATGACCGCTTCAATCAACAGGAGGAGGCGTTAAAAGAGTATCTCCTCCTGGCTAAGAAAGACAGCGAGAACCCCGAGAACTTCTTCAAGATCGGCCGATTGTTCGAGGCTCGCAATCGAACGGATCGGGCAGCCTCCTTCTACAAAAAGGCGGTTGACTTAGACAACAACCACGCGCAGGCATTGGGACGTCTCGGCATTCTTCTCTACCGGAGTAAGCGCCCCGCTGAGGCCCTGAAATACCTCGACGGCGCAATCAAGCGCAACTCCGAGAATTACGAGGCCCATTACTACCGTGGCAAGATCCAGAAGGAGCTCGGCGACAAAAACGCAGCCATAAGTGCCTTCGAGCGCGCCTCGAAATCTCCGGAGTTCAAGACCAAAGCGCTTCTCGAGCGGGGCGCTACCATGCTCAAGCTCGGCGAAGTGGACCGTGCCATACCTGAGTTGGAACGTGCGGTACGCTCCGCCGAAGACGAATCGAGCAATGAAGCGTTGTACGCCCGATACTTCCTCGCCGGCGCATACGAAAAAAACCGAAAAGTCGAAGATGCGGTGAAACAGTGGGAGATTATCTACACGAAAAAGCGCAACTTCAAGGATGTCGCGGAGAAGCTGAGCCAGTACCAAGATGTCCGCACCGATGACCGCCTAAAGGATTACATTACCTCCGGACCGGAGGAGTTCTTGGAGCTATGCAAAAAGACGACCGCGGCAATGGGCTTGACCGTACGAGATGCTTCCAAGCTAGAAAGCGGCTCTCAGATCACTGCCGTGGAACCACAGTCGAAGTGGCGCAACGCCCGAAAGCTACCCATCATGCTGTGGTTTCTGCAAGCTACGGAGATTATCGACGAAAACACCGTTCGAAACCTCCACGAAGAGATGCGCAAGCAAAACATGCACCGGGGTATCGCCGTGTCGAGCTCCACCTTCTCCCGAAAAGCCATGGACTTCACCGAGTCCCGACCCATCGACTTGTATGGGAAGGACAAGCTCTCCGCTATACTTCAGAAAGTCGATATCTAAGCTAGATGAAGATACTCTGTGTCGCCGATCACGTAGACCCGCTGGTTTATTCACCGGTCATCAAAGAGCGCTACGCAGACATCGACATGGTATTGGCTGCCGGGGATCTTCCCATGGGCTATCTGGGCTTCATTGCCAGCAGCGTGAATCGACCGGTGCTGTTTGTCTTCGGCAATCACAA
>CAYFQV010000049.1:9152-12071 GCA_964345195.1 uncultured Spirochaetaceae bacterium | reverse complement strand
GCTTCATTGCCAGCAGCGTGAATCGACCGGTGCTGTTTGTCTTCGGCAATCACAATCTAGAAGATATGCACCGCTTCAAAAAATCCGTCGATGTGCGTGCCCACGGGGACCATTTAGAGTTGAATACCCAGCATAGATTCGGGTCAACCTACATCGATATGAGCTCCGTGCGCGTTAAGAATCTGCTAATTGCGGGCTTAGGGGGAAGTGCGCGGTACAATAATGGGGACAACCAGTATACTGAGAGGCAGATGTGGCGGCGGGTCTTGCGACTCATACCAAAGCTGCTCTTGAACCGAATACGGTACGGACGCTATCTGGACATACTGGTGACTCACGCGGCGCCCTACGGTATTCATGATAAACCGGACCCCGCCCACGTGGGGTTTCGGTGCTTTCTTTGGTTCATGAAACGCTTCCAACCCCGTTACTTGTTGCACGGCCACATTCACCTGTACGACCTGAACGCCGAACGGGAGACGTGGTACGAGAACACGCTCGTCATCAACGTCTACGATCATTACGTTCTAGAATTCGAGGGTCCTGCATGAACAGCTACCTACAGACCACGGCAAGCGAGGACTTCAACCGCGCGCGATTCCGGGAAATGTTCTCACGGATAACGAACGCGCTCACGCCGGATAACCAACGTCTCCTCTCTCTGGGAGAAGTGAAAGACGTTATCCGTCCGAAGAGCGAGACGTATCGCGGCATGAAAACGGTACCTATTGACCGTATTGCCGGGAGTGAGGGGCGCTATCGCGACTTCAATAAGGGATTCCTGCCGAAGCGGGAGGCCTCGCGGGGGCGGTGGACCAGCATTGACCGCGCCCATCTCGAGCAGGTAAATCTGCCCCCGATCCGTCTCTACGAGATCGGCGGCATCTACTTCGTTCGGGATGGCAACCACAGAGTGTCGGTAGGCCGGTCGCAGGGGGTCATGTCGATAGACGCGGAAGTAAGCTCCCTCGGGACCGAGATCAAGTTGGATCCACGGATGTCTCGGGCGGACCTGAAACGAGCGGTCATCAACTATGAGAAGGAAGGCTTCTACGAGCGCACACGCTTCAATCAGCTGATCCCGGGCTACGACCTGTGTTTCACCGAGCCGGGTCGCTACGATGAGATCACACAGCACATGGAAGTTCACAAGTACTACCTCAACCAAAGCTACCTCGGCGAGCTCACCTTCGAAGATGCCATGGTTTCTTGGTACAACAACGTCTTCCGCCCCATCATTGACCTGATTGAGGCTGAAAACATCTTGGCGCGCTTTCCCGGGCGCACCGCCGCCGACCTGTATATGTGGATCGTTAAACACTGGGACGAACTCAAACAGAAGTACGGTGCCGATTTCCCTGTTCACGAAGCCGCGCGAGACTTCGCGAGCCGATACGGCAAAGACTTCCGCACTCGGGTAAAAGAGAACCTCGCCAAGATGGTACGGCGATTGCGCCGGCGTGGACCGGCGGAATAACAGGCACCTCCACTCGGACCGTTCGACTGCCGGGACCTGAGAGGCGACGGAAATATCGACAGTGCGGGCGCGGGAACGGTGCGGCCGCTATGGGCGGTAGGGACCGGATATCCGCCGGGGCATTCCCTTTTCGTTGGGCGGAAGCTCGAGATACACCCGCATACTTCCGGCTGCACGATCTTCACCAAGCAAATCTTCCCGCGTGTAGGTACCGCTGCCGGCTCGCAGCGTTTGAACACGCCGGCCACGGCCGTCCATAACTCGCACAACGATACCTGCATCTTGGGCGGTGTCGTCGAGAGTTTCGTCTGCGAGCCCGGCTCTTTGAATCTCAAAGAGAGTTTCTGCCGCCTCCCCGGCCTCCCCGGCCTCCCCTGCCTGCAGCGACAGCTGAGCAAAGACGGGCTGGGGGGCATCACCGTTCAGCCGCGAAGGAACGGCGAGCCGCGTACTCGACTCGTCACGCTCCCCGGCGCGATCGATCACCAGAATGCGGTAGCTTCCCCTCGGCAACGGCGAGTAGTCCGCTGTTGTCAGACCGGATGATCCAATCCATACGGTGTCGTTTTCCTCGACGCGCTGCCAGGTGTCAGCCGACAGCTTCCAGTACTGATGGCTCTCATCGTGGATAATGTAGAGGAACTCGAGATCGCCGATACCATCTCCATCTTGCACATGCACAAAGACCGATAGTTGCTCGTAGCGCTGTCCCAGGTCTTGATCGTCGACATACTGCATATCGACGCGCTGGTTGACGAGACTCGGAGGTGAAACGGTACAGGAAAACATGAGCCAAGACACCACGAAAACCAGCACCAGACCGGCGCAACGCCGCGGACGGACCGGCATCATGACTCGAGCTCCGCGTCCGTTCCGCGCGTTAACGCCACAACCGTGGGACCCCGCTCGACAATGCGACCGTCCCGGATCAGCGCATCCAGAAGCGCCGCCACCGCACCGCGCGAAACATCCAACAGTTTGGCTACATCGCGGACGTGCAACTCATCTCTCTCTGCGAGAGCGGTTTCCAGAGCGCTACAGGCCCGCGCGAAGGCCTCGTTCCCCACGATACGGCCGTTCTTGAGAAGCCGCACCTGCCCGAGATCTATGAGCCTACCCGCCATGTCGACAAAACCGCGCGATCGTTGCTCGAGATAGTCCATACCCGCGGCACCGCGCGCTTCCAGTTCCTGCAGTAACGCACGTTCGGCCGGCGACAAACTCGGTACCGGCTTTCGCCGCGTGGTTTTGCTAGGTGTGTGAGAACTCGAAGTCGTGTGGCCGTTCGTACGCGATCGTGAGTGGTAGTGCTTATTCACGGAAAGAGATTATTGGAAGAGAGCCCATAAAACAACTAACCCCTGAGTGCACACTCAGGGGCCACGAGCTCGATATGCTTAGTAGCTCTTCATACGCTCGAGCTTGCGCTGCTTTTTGGCAAT
>CAYFQV010000049.1:0-9052 GCA_964345195.1 uncultured Spirochaetaceae bacterium | reverse complement strand
CTCGATATGCTTAGTAGCTCTTCATACGCTCGAGCTTGCGCTGCTTTTTGGCAATTTTGCGCTCGAGTGACTTCCGCTTTCGGTTTCGAATAGTTGACGGCTTTTCGTAGTACTCCCGCTTCTTCCATTCACGGATAATACCTTCTTTCTCGACCATGCGCTTGAAGCGCTTCAAGGCTTTCTCAAGGTACTCGCCGTCGTCGATCTGAACGTAAGCTATGGTAATCACCTCCCTTCTAGACTATCAGGTGCGAATATATCGCGATAGATACCCGGCCTGTCAAGCAACACACCATCGACCAATAGCTTCGGCTCGACAGGCACTCCGGCAACACGGATCTCCCAGTGCAAATGCGGTCCGGTCGCCAGACCGGTCGCGCCGATGGTTCCGACCCGCCGACCTCGAGCAACCCGATCACCCGGAGACACCGACATGGTGTCGAGGTGGTAGTACAGACCGTAGACACCCGGTAGATGCTCGATTACGACCGAGAGGCCGGTGACAATCCGATCACCGGCAAAAGCAACCGTACCCGGCGCCGAAGCGTAGACCGGCGTGCCGGTGTCCGCGGCCAAGTCCACCCCGAAATGGATTGCACGGGCCGTCCCGCCGTCGCTGTATGCATATGTCCGGCGATCTCCATACGCGGATGTTCGCCGATACTCGGAAACCGGAATATCAAAAGAGCCGTTGCTAAAAATGGCGGAAGGGTTGATCCGCCCAACGAGCTCAATCAGCTCCTTCGCCTGCTCCACCTTACGTGGATCGGGTTCGGAGCGTAACGCGGTCAGTGAACGGTTCAGCGCAATACGTTGGCGCGCGAACTCGCGCATCTCTACGGTCAGCGCAACACGCTCCACGACCGAGCCGTTCTCACGAAGCTCGAGGGCGTACGTACCCGGCGAAAGAGTACTCGGCACTCCCAATAAGGCCACGGCAACCCGTATGTCGCGGGTCAACGTCAGAGGGAAGGCCTGCGTATCCGCGACTCGGACTCCCTCGTCCGACACGAAGGCCACTTCGGTCGGATTCCGCACAACCGCCCGGAAGACGTCGCCGCGTACCACCGTGTCGGGCACCGACAAGAAGCTGTTCGGCGCGGCGAAAACTGTCGAAACACCGCCGACAAGAGCCACGGCCACGGCCAGGAGGAAGCGGCCGTGTAGCAGCCCCCGGCGTTTACGTAAACATCGGCCTGCAAATTCCTCACCTGCAGATTCTGAATATGACGATTTCCGCCCCATTCGATGCGCCATCATGGGGGCGCCGGATTCAATGTGTTTCGTTTTCATGGCTGTGGTGGGTCTTCCTCCGTGCCGAAGCCTGTGCCGAAGCCAGTGCCTTAGGCTGTGCCTGTACGGCGCAGGTCAATGATGTGAAGCTGCGGTGTCTCACGATTCTGGTAGAAGTTCTTCTGCACCTCGAAGAGGAGATCAACACGATCGTCCTGCGTGAAGTCACGATTGTATCGTTCAGCGGCGTTCCAGTAGACCGCCGGCCACTTGTATTTGCCGGTGTCGACGAGGAAACGCAGGTGTTGGTCCTCCTTGCCCATGAAGCGCGCATCTTGTATGCGCAGACCACGCGCCATAAAGCGTAGAGGGGGATTCGACTGCCCGAACGGAGCGAAGCGCTTGACGACCTCTTCAATGTCCGGGCCGAGATAGCTCGGTGGCAGCTCGGCGTCCACCGCTATAGTGGGCTCCGCGGTATCCTCGAGCCGGACGTCGGCGGCGGCCTCACGCACCCGCGCCTGAAGCGCGTCGAGGTTTTCCAGCGAAAACGAGAAGCCCGCCGCTTCGTTGTGTCCACCCCATTCATCGAGGAGATCGGACAAGTCGCCGAGAAAGGCCGTTGCTCCGAAGCCGCGGGCCGACCGAATAGAGCCGATCCCCTTTCCATCATTCTCGGTGACCACTACCGAGGGCGCGTTGAAGGTTCGTGCAAGCCGGCCCGCAATAATCCCCGTCACTCCTCGGAAGATCCGGCGATCAACGACGAAAACGATCCGACCCCGGCTTTCGTCGAAGCTCTTGCGGGCGGGGTCTTGGATGAGCTCCCAGGCCTCTTCACCAATGCGACGCCTCTCCAGATTGAGATCGACGACGGAGCCCGCGAGCTCGTTCAAATCCTCGGCTTCCGGACCCTCTCCCCCCTCGTCGGCGAGGAGCAAACGCACCGCCTTGTCGGGCTTGCCCAGACGGCCGGTTGCGTTTATGACCGGTGATAGTTGGAAGCCGACATCCGTGGAAGAGATAGTCTTACCGAGGATCTTCTGCTTCTCCAAGAGCTTCCGCAGACCCGGCCGTGGATCGCGACTGATGCGGTCCAGCCCGCGACGCACTAAGATCCGGTTCTCGTTTACCAGTGGCATCATGTCGGCCAAGGTGCCGAGGGCAACGAGGTCAACGGTTTCACCGTGCTTCGCCTCCAGAGTCGGCTCACTCGTCGCAACGAAGGCCAAGAACAGCGCGCGAAAGACGTCCAATTCTCCCGGACTCGTCGTGGCGTACTTCGCAAGGCGGGAGGCATCTCGCATGCGCAACAAGCTTTTGTCCCGCAAGCGCGGGAAGGCTTCCCAGATCTTCGGTGCGAGATCGAGAAGATTCACTTCGACACTGCTTCCGAAAACCTGCTGGATCAGGCGTTTCTGAGTCTCCACCTCGTAGCCGAGCACCTCATGGCCTTCCACGAAGGACACCACACGAGTGTCCGAGGCACGTGCGACCCCGGGAACCAGAGACTCGGAGATCCGATCCACCTCCACAAGATTCTCGAGCTTTAGCGCCTCGAGAATCACGGTCTCGTTTCCGGGGCGCGCATTGAGCAGAACAAGCGGCTGTTTGTAGAAGTCGGTCCGGGCGAAGTTGAGAGCCCAACACAGTTTCGACACAACACCACAGCCGGCGAGGCCGTCGAATGGATATGGTGAGTCGGGAAGCTTCGGGTTGATGATCGCTAGCGCCGGCGGCAGCACTTCCCTGGGATTGTGGTGATCAACAATAATGGTATCGACGCCGAGTTCCGTCGCTCGCTCTATCTCGGCATGGTTGGTTGTTCCGCAATCCACGGTGATAATCAGGGTGATATCCTGCGCCGCGTAGTTCTCAACGACATCCGTGGTAAGGCCGTAGGGATCATCCCCCATTGGAACGGCCCAGGACGGCTCAATCCCCATCTCCCGAAGGGTCCTAACCATCAGCACCGTGCTGGTAATGCCGTCCACGTCCCGATCACCGAATACGAGGACCTTCTCGCCTTCCGCCTGTGCCATGAGAATGCGATCCACGGCATCTTCCATCTCGTCGAAGAGGAAGGGGCTATGCAGATAGGATAGGTCATCTTCGAGAAAGTACACAATTTCGTGGCTATCGGTGACCCCGCGGCGCGCCAGTATAGCCGCAGATAGAAGATCGATGTTGTAGGCCGACGATAGCTCCCGGATCTCATCTCCGGCGATCCGCGGTTTCTCCCACTTCATTGGCGCATCATGCATTGGCAATTTCTTCGATGATCATCTCCTGCGTCATATCCGCCTCGGGCCGAGCGCTGCCATCTGCTTCGATCGTGAACGCGGGCGAGCCGTATTCGCTACACTCTTCTACATTCGCAGCAGTGGTACCGTACAGGGTCGCGAGGGTGTCTCCGCGCTGCACAGTCTCGCCGGGCTTCTTCAGGAGCTCAATACCGACATGCGGAAGCACCTCGTCATCCGCCTTGCTCCGGCCAACCCCGAGATACACCGCGGTCATGCCGAGTCGATAGGCGTCGATCTCGCTCAGCACCCCGCTCTGTTCCGCGGTAATTCTTTGCGTGTGCTCGGCGCGCCAACTCCCGATCCGCGACACCAAGTCCTCAGGATCGCCCCCCTGAGCCCGAACATTCGCAAGAAAGCGATTCCAGGCCTCGCCGCTTTCCAGGACTTCCCGGCACTTGGCCTCACCCTCCTCGACGTCGCGTGCCTTATTGCCCGCCACGAGCATCCACGCGGTGAGCCGCAGGGTGACCGCCATCAGATCCGCCGATCGTGCGTCCGGCTCCAGGCGCCCCTGTGGGGTCTCGCCACGGAGACAGCGGGCACTCTCTTCAACCTCGAGGAAGTTGCCCACCATGCCGCCGAGGGGATTGTCCATATTCGTCATAACCGCAATAACCTGCCGTCCGAGATTCTGCCCCGTCTCGACTAGATACGAGGCAAGTTCCCGTGCTGCTTCAACGGTCTTCATGAATGCACCGCGGCCGGTCTTCACATCAAACACGAGGGAATGGGCCCCTTCGGCGAACTTCTTCGAGAGGATACTCGTCGTGATCAGGGGAATGGACTCGACCGTCCCGGTGACATCCCGCAGTGCGTAGAGCTTGCGATCCGCCGGTACAATCTGCTTACTCTGGCCGGTCATGGCGTATCCGACGCTCTGAATGATCTCGCGGAACTGCTTCTGTGTAATGGCGGTTGTGTAGCCGGGAATGGACTCCAGCTTGTCGAGGGTACCACCGGTATGCCCGAGTGCTCGACCGCTCATCATGGGCACCTGGAGGCCACACGCCGCCGCCATGGGCGCAAGAATAAGCGAGACCTTGTCACCCACCCCGCCGGTGGAGTGCTTGTCCACCAGCGGCCCCGGGAGACCTTCGAGGTCGATCGTCTCCCCGGATTCGATCATCTCCCCAGTGAGCCATGCAGCTTCCTGTCGAGACATTCCCTGGAAATACACCGCCATGAGCCATGACGAGATCTGGTACTCCGGAATCTCACCGGACACGTATCCGCGGATGAGGAAGCGAAGTTCCTCCTTGCTAAGCGATTCACCCTGACGGGTCTTGATGATGAGATCTAATGCTCGCATGAAGCTACTCCAGTGGGAGCGAGGATACCATGATCCGGATACCCTGAAAACAGAGCCTTGGGTGGTCTTGCACCGACACGCATTCCCAGCCGCTTCATTCCGCGCAGGTCCACCGAGCCGGCCGTCGATCCGGGCAATGCCGTTGCACAACTGCCGTTACACCCTTAAGTTAAGGGCGAGATGAGCAGCACCCGCGATTTTGAAGTCGAAGAAAAACTGATACCCGCGCTCCGCCGCCGAAACGGCGTTGCGACCGTCGGAGATGTAGTTGCCGAGACCGGCCTTTCGGCCGATGAAGCCGAAGCCGGACTGCGGCGCATGTTGAGCATTTACCGGAGCCATCTCGATGTAGATGACGACGGTAACCTGCGCTACCGTTTCGACACGAGCTTCGAGCGCTACGGCGACGAGCCGCGGCGAATGTGGTACAAGATCGTGAAGGCCGTCCGCCGCGCCTCCGCCCTCCTCTTCAAGATTTGGATCGTCCTGATGATCGTAGGATACACTGCGGCGTTCGTCCTCATGCTCTTAGCGGCGAGCCTCGGTATGATTGGACTGAGTCTTGCCGGCGGTGACGAAGGCGGAGGAGGCGGCCTCGGAGAGCTCGGCTTTTTGCCGCTGTACGGCATGATGCGCGTACTGGAGTTCATGTTCTGGATCAGCATTCTCGACGATCGTCCCGGTCGCGGCGTCATGGGGCGCCGGATGAAGAAGAAGCGGAAGAAGCCGGAGAAACCCTTCTACCAGAAGGTGTTCGACTACGTATTCGGACCCGACGAGTCCCGGCCCGATCCCTTGGAAGCGCAGCGTTTCTTCGCAAAGCTTGTGCGCGAGCACGACGGCGTGCTCACAAGCGCGGACTGGTCGCGCTACACCGGGCACAGTCTCGAACGCTCACGCGAGCTTCTTACCGCCTGCGCACTTCGCTTTCGGGGTGCTGTGGACATGAACGAAGAGGGCACCCTGGTGTTCCGCTTCAGCGAGCTAAGCCTATCCGCGGCCGACGCCACGGCCTCAGCGGCAGCGGGGTCTCAGCGCGGGGGAAAATCTCGAACACAGGGCGGGTCCCGCGGAGGCAGCCGTCGCCGCTGGGCTCCTGCGCAGGCACAGCCCAGACCTGTCATCCCCATCTGGAAGCAGGAGTACAAGCCGGCCCCGCTGACGGGAAACAAGCGGTCCACCAACGTGTGGATATCGATACTGAACGGATTCAACATGTCCATGGGGGCCTACATCACCTTCGGCGTACCGGCCACCGCTGCAACCGCGGCGGCGGTCACCGCTCTTGGATGGATTCCGATGACCTTCAGTGCGCTCCTGTTCGCCGTTCCGGTGATTCGGCGGGTACGCCGAGGCGACGCGAAGAAGAAGGCGCAACAAGAGAACGAGTGGCGCCGACTCTTGGCGGACATTTATGAGGTTGCCCGGCGTAATGGGAGCCTCTCCGTCAAAGCCGTACCCACGCGTTTGCAGGGGCGGCTCATGAGCGAGTTGGACGCCGAGAGCGAGACCGACGAAAACGGTGCGGTCTCGTTCCGCTTTCCGCGCCTGGCGGCGGAGTTGGCCATGGCCGAATCCGCCCGTGACGCACTCGATCCGACGACGCAGGTGTTCGGTACGAGCATCTTCTCCAGCGACGACAGCAGCGAGGCCATGAACAAGAAGGACGCCGAAGAGTTCGACGCTCGCCTCGAGCGGGAGCTCGCCCGCTAGGGTTGAGCCCTGTCGGCACTCCGGCAACGCTGGGATCCTCACTCCCCGGATAGATGCTCGCGAATTGCCGCAATGAACTCGGGACCATACTGCGCGAGCTTTCGCTCTCCGACTCCGTGACAGCGAAGCAAGCCGGCGCCATCAGTCGGCCGCGTACGAACCATTGAGCGTAGGCTCTTATCACTAAACACCACGTATGGCGGCACACCCCGTTCGCGGGCAATCTCTAGACGGACTCGCTTCAGGCGCTCAAAGAGCGCCTCGTCGCCTTCCGTGCGCCGGCTGTGGGGCACATCAGGTTGCGTGGATTCCGTCCGAGAAGGCTCTGCATACCGCGCCGCCAGAAAGGTCTCCTTCCCACGGAGCAGCAGGCGCCCTCGCTGGGTAATACGGAACCCGGATTTGCGCCCGTCGCTGCGCTCCAGACACCCGTCGCCCTCGAGGTCCCGGATCAGATCGAGCCACCAGGACTTGCCGTGGTCGCTACCTACGCCGAAGGTGGGCAGGCCGTTATGGCCGAGCTCCACGACTCGGTCGGTCGCGTTCCCGCTCACAATATCCGCGAGGTGATGGCCGCCGAAGCGCTGACCCGTGCGATACGCCGCGGAAAGCACCTTCTGTGCCGGCACCGTTAGATCCTGCAAGTCCACTGAGCCTGTACAGACATCGCAGTTTCCGCAGTTGCCGGAGTACTCCTCATCAAAATGGGCCAGCAGCAGCTTCCGTCGGCAAATCCCGGAATCCGCGAAGTGCAGCACCTCACGCAGGCGCGCTTCCGCACGGTCGCGCTCTTCAGCTAGCTCCATTCGATCAATGTGGTAGCGAATGGTTCGAAGATCCCCGGGCCCGTGGAAGAGCACGGTCTCCGCGGGCTCACCGTCCCGGGCGGCACGGCCGGTCTCCTGATAGTAGGCTTCTACACTCCGCGGCAGATCGCCGTGAACGATCCACCTCACATTCGACTTATCAATGCCCATGCCGAAAGCGATGGTAGCGACCACGACGTCGACTTCGTCGCGTACGAAGGCGTCCTGTCGGTCACGGCGAACATCGTCCTCCAAGCCGGCGTGATACGCCACCGCACGGACGCCCCGAGACTGCAGGTAGTCGGCGCTTTGCTCGACGGCTTTCCGGCTTGATCGATAGACAATGCCGGGCTCACCGGCGTGACGCTGCGCCACCTCCGCGATCTGCCGCTCAACACCGTCCTTGCGCAGCACTGCATAGGAGATTTCGGGTCGATCGAAACTGCCGCGCACCTCCAAGGGCCTATTCAAGCCCAGCTGTTTGACGACGTCTAGTTGGACGCTGCGCGTCGCGGTCGCCGTGAAAGCCGAGATCGGCACGCCGGGAAACTCCCGGCGAAGCTGCCCGAGAGTCCGGTAATCCGGCCGGAACTCATGCCCCCACTCCGAAATGCAGTGCGCCTCATCCACCGCAAAGAGCGTCACTCCGACGCCGGCGAGCTCGGCAAGATCCGCACGGAAGCGCGCGTGCGCCAGGCGTTCGGGCGCCACGTAGAGCAGACGAACACGGCCCGCGGCAAGATCCCGCCAGGTCCGCGCCGCCTCCTCCGAGGCGAGGGTGCTGTTGAGATAGGCGGCGGAGATGCCGTTCTCCCGCGCGGCGTCGACCTGATCCTTCATGAGAGAAATGAGAGGGCTCACCACCACGGTGAGTCCCCGGCTAAGGAGTGCCGGCAACTGATAGCACAAGGACTTGCCGCCACCGGTGGGAAGCGCGGCGAACACGTCGCGCCCGGCGAGGATCGCGGAGACTATTTCCTCTTGATGAGGCCGAAAGGCGGAGAATCCGAAGTGTTGTTTCAGAGCAGCGCCGGCATCCGGCCGGCGGGTGCTGTCCTGTTGCCCCGGCGTCGAACGCGCAGGGTCCTGCTCCCCTCGATCTCGGCTAGGTCCCATGGCGCGCACCATATCACGAACGTCCGGTACTATGCTTCCGCGAAGTGAGCGCTGTTCTGCAACGCTGCGTTTACGGTATCCAGATCAGGGTGCGTTCCGTCCCGAGGATCGCCGGCCCGAACAGGGCTCGGGCCGCGCCGCCGCGCTATACGTCGGGCGCCACATTTGCTATCTTCACCGCAAGCCATGGCAGACACAACGAATCCAACGCAAACCCAAAACGAACGGCTCCACAGCGAGACCGAGAAGCGCCGCACATTCGCGGTCATTAGCCACCCGGATGCCGGGAAAACAACCCTCACCGAGAAGCTCTTGCTCTTCGGCGGCGGCATCCATCAGGCCGGCGCGGTGAAGTCCAACAAGATCCGCCGCACTACCACCAGCGACTTCATGGAGATCGAGAAGCAGCGCGGCATATCCGTGGCTACCGCGGTCATGACCTTTGAATACGACGGCAAGCTCGTGAACATCCTCGACACTCCGGGGCACAAAGACTTCGCCGAGGACACCTACCGAACCCTCTCGGCGGTGGACAGCGTCATTCTGGTTGTGGATGCCGCGAAGGGCGT
>CAYFQV010000048.1:19705-20815 GCA_964345195.1 uncultured Spirochaetaceae bacterium | reverse complement strand
ACCGTTGACTCAATGGCGTCGGCGTCCGAAAGCTCGCCGCTGAGCGCCTTTTCGGCGAGATCGGGAACGACATCGTTAACGCCGGAAGCTCCAAGCGCGAGGTCGGTGGCGACGGATGTCAACTCGGGATCGCTGCTATTCAGCGCGTCCTCGGCTATAGAGTTATAGGCCTTCTGCATGGCCTCGCGATCGCCGGACTCAACAGCGGCCTCAGCATAACTCTTCTTCTGCACAGTCGACAGGTTCTCCGGATCCCGCTGGAACTCCGAGAAGACGTTATAGGTAAAGACCTGCTCGCATGCAACGAAAGACGTAACCACCGTAATAACGGCGAGAATACGCAAGAACGGTACTCTACTCATACACTCCTCCTATCGACACAATAGACTTCGGAAATGAGCCCGTCGTCCCGGAGCAAGCCGAGCTTGCGGCGACTCTTACGAGATCGATCTCCTTATAATATGCCGATGAAGTGGCGAAAATCCAATTTTTCTGGAGATATCAGAGATAGCATCTCTGCGCGTATTACCCACGCAGCGCGTCACGTACGCGTTGTCGTCCCTCGCCTGCAGATCCGAGATTCGGATTCAACTCGAGAGCGCGATTGTACGCCTCCAAGGCGTACTCGTAATCCTGCAGCTGTTCCCGGACGAATCCGAGTCGGCTCCACCACGCAGCCTGCTGCCCGTCGTGGTATACCGCGGCGGATAAAGCAATGTCGGCGTGATGATACTCGCCGAACTCAATGAAGATTTCTCCGAGGAAGTAGTACACCTGGTCGATTAAGCCTCCCGTCGGCGAAATGGCCACGTACTCCTGCAGATACTCCAGAGCCTCCATATTATTACCAAGAAAATAGTTCGCCGCGCCGGCGACCTGGATAATTCTGCTGTCGAAGCGAGATATCTCGAGGGCCTGCAGGCTGTACTCCAAAGCTTCTTCGTAACGACCGAGCGCGAGGAGGCTCCACCCGAGAACGGTGTACGCATTCATGTTGCGCTCGTCCTCTTCGATCTCTTCGAGCGTGACGTCCACTGCAGCTTGATAGCGGCCTTGGCGGTATAACTCGAGCGCGTCTGCACTTTGTCCGAGCACGGGAGAGGCCACGAG
>CAYFQV010000048.1:10588-19605 GCA_964345195.1 uncultured Spirochaetaceae bacterium | reverse complement strand
GCAGCGACACGACGTCCGCGGTGACCTTGGCATCCACCCGCGCTCCGGCGCTCACAAACAGCTCCCCTGAAGCGTTGATCTCGCCCTGGAAGTTCCCCTTAATAAGAACCGGATCCTCGAACTCAAGACTTCCCTCGAACTCCACGTCTTCGGCGAAGACGGTATCAATATCGGCCTCATCAATTTTCTTTAGTCGCAAATCCGGCATTTCGCTATCCCACGCTGTTTTAGCGGACGGTAGCACTAGGGGTATGGGCTGTCAATATTGCCGTTCAGACTTTCCATTACATCGTTTACGGATAGAGTGAAGCGTTCGCGCATCTCAGCCGTGTAGGGGTTGTAGCGCTGCAGATCGAGGAACAGCTGATAGGGATCGTTGCAGGTCTGTTCCATGACTTGTTGGAGTCGCCGGTACCCGAGGGTCGCAATTTCACTATCCGGAACCCGGAAGTCCGCCAGGATTCGGCCGATGAGATGAGTAATACCCTGCGTATACGCGGCCTCACGGTCGTGGGCATCCGCGCTCATGTCCCGGACATGCAGCCCCATATCGGCAAAGCGCGCCCGCCAGGCGACGTATGTGTCGGCATCAATTCGCTCCTGAGTGAGGACGATCGGAAGCGTTTTCTCGCTTTCAAGCGCGCTTGTCTCAGCTCCTCGCGGCGAATCCTGTGACAGGGAATCCGGTCCAAACATGGGGTGAGTGCCCAACAGCTGCACCTCTTCGGGAAGATGCGCCCGCATCCACTCGAGGGGCTGCGTTTTCACCGAACAGGTGTCCGCAACCATCTGTCCCGCCCGCAGGTAGGGAGCGATCCACCGGCACACCTCGGGCACCGCCGCAATCGCCACGCATAGGAACACCGCGTCACAATTCCGGAGCTCGTCGACGGTTGCAATCCGGACGTTTCGCGGCGGCTGGGCCACCGGGCTACGGTTCAACCCAATGACCTCCACGTACTCGGCGAGCATCTCCGCCCACAGCCGTCCGAAACGTCCTAATCCGTATACCGCGACAGTCATAATCGCCATCATAACCAGGGATGCCCGCGTGTTTCCATGCCTCCGGGAAAGGTGCTACTCTTTCGACGCATAGGTATAGAGAGTTATAGGTGCAAGGAGTTGCCATGGATTTCGTAGAACGGATGCACGCAAAGGCACAGTCGCTGCAGCGGAAACTCGTGTTCCCGGAAGGCACGGAACCTCGAACCGTGCAGGCAGCCCGGATTCTGGTTGACAAGGAGCTCGCCGGATCCGTGACCCTGATTGGGGTGCAGTCCTCGGTGTCGAAGATAGCCGACGAGGAAGGCGTCTCATTGGGTGGGATTCAGGTTCTGAACCCGGAAGCGTCCGACCACCGCGACGCCTACGCCGACGAATACCTCGAGTTGCGGAAGCACAAGGGGATGGACCGGGACACGGCATACGGAGAAATCATCGATCCGCTCAAGTGGGGTGCCATGATGGTGCGCCGTGGAGATGCCGACGCCATGGTCGCCGGCGCCGAGAGTGCGACCGGCGACGTACTGGTTGCCGCGTTTACGATCATCAAGACCGCGCCGGGTGTGAAGTACGCTTCGTCGTGCTTCGTCATGAAGACGCCGGATCCTCAGTGGGGTGTCGACGGACACTTGATCTTTTCGGACTGCGCGACCATCCCCGACCCGACTACGGAGCAGCTTGCGGAGATCGCCGTAGCCGCCGGCCGTTCTTGCCGAAACTTTCTCGAGACGGAACCTATGGTGGCAATGCTCTCCTTCTCCACAAAGGGCTCGGCATCCCATGAAGCGGTGGACAAGGTTGTGGAAGCGCTCGAGCTTGTAAGAGAGAAGGCGCCGGAACTCAAGGTGGATGGTGAGCTCCAGGCGGACGCCGCGCTGGTACCAAAAGTAGGAACGAAGAAAGCGCCGAACTCCTCCGTGGCGGGAAAGGCGAACGTGCTGGTTTTCCCGGATCTGTCGGCGGGCAACATCGGCTACAAGCTGGTGCAGCGCCTCGGCGGCGCCGAAGCGTACGGCCCCTTTCTGCAAGGCTTTGCCAAGCCGGTAAGTGACCTTTCCCGTGGCGCCTCGGTGAATGATATAGTTAACACCGCCGCGGCTACACTTTGCCAAGGAGCGTAGCGGATGCGAATGGCTCTTGTCGGATACGGCCGCATGGGCGGCGAAGTTGCCGCAGCAGCGCAGGAGCGTGGCCATGAGGTCGCGTTCACGGTAGACCCCATGCCCGGGGCTGATTTCAAGACCGCCGGCGAGGCGGATTTCGCCGAAGTGCAGTGCGTGGTGGAGTTTGCGCTTCCAGACGGCGTCCTGAACAACGCCCGAGCGTATGCAGCGGCGGGCGTTCCCGCGGTTGTTGGGACGACCGGCTGGGATGATGAGCGCGATAGCGTGCGGCGGATTGTCGAGGAAGCCGGTACGGGCTACCTCTACGGTGCCAATTTCTCACTCGGCGCAAATCTTCTCTTCGTGCTGGCTGAGCAGGCGGCGGGCCTCTTCGACTCATTCAGCGAGTACGATGTATTCGTACAGGAGGCACACCACGCCCAAAAGAAGGACAGTCCCTCCGGAACCGCGGTTACCATCGGCGAAAAGCTTCTCGACCGATTGTCGCGAAAGGAGCGTCTCCTCACCGAGACGCTGCACCGGGCGATTGAACCCGACGAGCTGCAAATCTCCTCGGTTCGCGGCGGCGCCGTGCCCGGACAGCATCGGATCGTTTTCGACTCGTTCTTCGACTCGATAGAGATAACCCACACCGCTCGCAACCGCCGGGGCTTCGCAGGTGGTGCCGTACGCGCCGCCGAATGGATCATCGACCGGAAAGGATTCTTCACCGTTGATGATTTCATTCGGGATGTAATCCGACGGGATGCAATCCGATAACAGACCGAACACCCGTGCGGACACAGCAAGCCTGGTGAGGAATAAGGAGGAACGCATGTTCAAAGGCGTATACACCGCCCTCGTGACGCCGTTTACCGAGAATCAAGAGCTCGATGAGGAAGCACTGCGAACCCTGGTCGACACCCAAATCGCCGCCGGCGTCGCCGGTCTCGTACCGGTCGGCACCACCGGAGAGAGCCCGACCGTGTCGCATGAAGAGAACATTCGGATAGTGGAGATCGTGGCGGAGCAGGCGGCCGGCCGTGTAGCCGTGATCGCCGGCACAGGGTCCAACTCCACGCGAGAGGCGATTGAGATGACGCGGCGGGCAAAGCAGGTTGGCGCGGATGCAACACTGCAGGTAACACCGTATTACAACAAGCCGAATCAAGAGGGATTGTATCAACACTTCACCCGCGTCGCGGATGAAGGCGGACTTCCCGTGGTGGTCTATAACATACCCGGACGGACCGGCCGCAACGTCGAGACCGAGACCATGCTCCGACTGGCGGAGAACCCCGGCATTGTCGGTGTCAAAGAGGCCGGCGGCAGTATTCCACAGATGATGGATATCATTGCCGGACGGCCCGAGGGCTTCTCAGTCTTGTCGGGAGACGACAACCTCGCATTCCCGCTGACGGCTATCGGCGGCGACGGTGTGGTGTCCGTTGCCGCCAACGTGGCACCGCGGCAGATGACGGAGATGATCCAGGCCGCGCTCCACGGGGATACGACGACGGCGCGGAACGAGCACTACCGCTTGTTGCCGCTGTTCAAGGGCGTCTTCTTGGACACCAACCCGATCCCGATCAAGTACGCTTTGTCGCTGGTGATGGGAGGCCCCGTCGTGTACCGGTTGCCGTTGATAGCTCTGGACGAGGGGAAGCAAACCCGAATGCAGCAGATCCTCCGGCAGACAGGGCTCCTGTAGGTCTCGGCTCGCCGCCCCGGGCACTCACGGCTCAGTTCGCGGGTCGGCCCGCGATAGCCTTGGCCAGGCACCGGAACTGCGCCACCGTTAGATTCTCAGGTCGGTCCTCTCCGGTGGCACCGCAGGCCTCCAGGAGATCCTGAGGAGAGGTCGATGCATACGGGCCGCTCCCTGGGCTCCGGTTTGCTCCTTGCCCGGCACGCGCTTTCCCTCCTTCAGCGAGGAAGCGGGTGAGCGTCTTGCGAAGCACTTTGCGCCGCTCTTGAAAGAGACTGCGCACCAACGCAATGAGCACAGCCCATTCGCCGTCGTCGAGCGGCGGATCCTCGACGACCGCCGCAGCGTTGGAATCGGCGTCCATGAGACCGGAACCCGCGTGCCGCCCGCCGCGGGGGTCCGATCCGCCGAAACCGGGGCTTCGTGGCTCGCACACAAGCACCGAGGATTTGACCTCCGGAACCGGATAGAACGCCCCTGCGGGCAGATCAAACTCCTTCCACACCCGGGCCGCCGTCTGAATGATCACGGAGAATCCGGAGAACGTGCCCGTTCCCGGCGGGCTGATCATGCGTTCCGCTACTTCCCGCTGCACGGTAAAGACACATCGACCCGGCAGATACCGAGCTTCAGCGAGGCTGCCGATTATTGCGCTCGCCGAGCGGTAGGGGAGGTTGCCGAGAATTGCAGAGGGGTCGCCGGTGTCGCGCCGTTCTTCGATCCAGGTACGGGCGGCGTCACCCTGATGGATGCGCAGCGCCGACTCCTGCGCGAATCGCTCCTGAAGGACCCGGATCAAACCCCAATCGATTTCGAACGCCGTAACATGCAGACCGCGATTCAGAAGCAGACCTGTTAGGGCGCCGACTCCCGGGCCGATCTCCCATACTCGAGAACCCGCGGGACTTTCGAGCAGTCCAACAATGCGCTGCGCGTAGCCTTGGTCAATCAGGAAGTTCTGCCCCCAACGCTTCTGCGGGGCAATGCCGTGCTCGGACAGCAGCGACCTAACGATCCGCTGTGTTGGGAAGGTCCTCACGTCTCCGAACCCTCCACCGGCCTTCCACCTTGGAGTTCTCGAAGCTCGAGGCGACGCAGCCGCTCGGCTAGTGATCGCCGATGCAGGAGCTCGGCCACGCTCAGCCAGAATGCGGCAATGATCAGGATCGCCGACACCCATGCGGCAGGAGAAGTGAGCCTCACACCCGGCACCATGGCGGCCGCGGCAACGATCCGTTGAATGACGCCTTCCACCCCATGAAGAAACAGCAAAACCGCGTTGCCCATGGCATCCAGCCCCATAGCCGCCAGGGCCGACCCGGCGAGTCCTCCCCAGAGATAGAGGGTTACGACCGGGGCAAGAAGAACGCCGGTGAGAACCCCTACCGGGTAAACGACTCCGAAGGACGCCGCCAGAAGCGGGGCCGTCGCGAATTGCGCACCCAAGCCGGCCGCCAAGGGCATACGAACGACCCGGGGAAGAAAGCCGTCCCCGAGATACGAAAGCGCCGGAGCAGCGAGGAGAATACCCAGTAGCGCCGAAAAAGAGAGTTGGAACGACAATGTTTTGATTGATGTCGGCCAAAGGATGAGCATCAGGATAAATGCCCCGGCTAAGAGATTAAGCGGAGCTGTCCGTCGCCGGAGCGCCACGGCGCCACCGGCCAGTAACGTGAGCAACACCGCGCGTACCAGTGACGGCCGCGGCCCAGCGATCCAGAGGAAAAGCAGAATGAAGAGCGAAGCCGCGACCAGTGAGAGCTGCCATGACCCGAACTGCCGTGTTACAGCGTAGACGACTGCAACGAAGAGCGCCAAGTGCATACCGGAAAGAGCAAGCATGTGCATGGCTCCGGCTTCCCGGAACGATCGCTCAACAACGGCATTCAGACTATCTCGAGCACCAATGAGAAGCGGTGCGAGGAGCTCAAGGTCGTAGGCTCGTGACAGCTCCCGTATGTAAGCCCGAATCTTGCCACGGAGTGCCGATGACGGGCGCGGCACCGCCGCCAGAGATTCCGCCCGTACTGAGGCTCCGCCCTCATCCGCGACTTCGACGAAAACCGTGGTGCCTCGAGGCATCGCAGCGGCCGGGCTAGTAGCGGCGGTGATCATCCTACTACCGCCTCCCGACGAATCGGAGCGTCGTGGTGCAGCCGATATCTCGGGGCGAACAAGCCGCAGAGACCGCTCGAGTGTGAATCGCCCTCGAGAGGTCATTACCTGCGTGGTCGTCATTTCTGCGGAGGAGTCGCCTGTGCCCAGAGCTTCTCGGAGCGTACCCGTGATCGTCTCGAGCCGGCCCGGCATGGGCGGCAAACCGCGCCGAGCATCCGTAACGGCTACGCTCTGAAGGGCGACGACGGCGGCCAGCCCTCCGACCGTCAGCGCCGTTGTAATACGGGAGAGAGCGGCAATCTCATGCGACGCCCCGGACACGTGCCTCAGCACAACGGCAAGAGCCGCCGTCGTGCACAGCGATAGAACCACGAAGAGCGACCACGCGGCCTCCGCGGGAATACTGTATACCGCAAGCGCCGCGACCACGGCGGCGACGAGCGGCGTGTGGCGTTGTGCCTCAACGACGCTGGGAGGCCGTGCAGGACTAACGAGCAAGACTCGACATTGCCTCTTGTGCCGCCTCCTGTACCGTGCTCGGATAATCGAGCAAGGTCACGTAAAACAGCGCGTTATAGGCAGTCGGATAACCGAGCTCGTTCAGGTTGCGAATGACCGCGAGTATAATCTGCGTGTCGAATGCTCGGTCGTTCTCAGTCACGGTATTGATCAGATCCAGGAACTCGGCGAGTCGACCTGCCGCTTCTTCCGTTCCCATAGCGCCGAGGCCCGCAATCGCTTCGAGCACCCATGTCTTCCGTATCCGCCCCTGGGCATAGCCCCGATAGGTGCGATTGAAGTGTTCAATCATGGCATCCGTTGCATCGGAATAACCCGCCTGCCGCAACTGACTCGCCGCGGTGTATCGAAGCTGCCGAAGCGCCTCCTGTGCAGGAGCATCCACCGGATCGGTGTTAAGGGCGTTCCGCATGGCTGCCAGAGCTATACGCGACTTCTGCTCCTCGTTAACCTCATCTGCGGAGAGGAAGTAATCGAGCGCCGAAAGTTTCTCGGCGGCGTCCCGCGTGCGGATAGCTTGAGTCGCAAGACGGGCCATCTCCCCCTCTATCTCCATGAGAGCAGTCTCGGCAACGGCTGTTACATTCGCGGAGTATTGGAGCAGTATGGCCTCCAATATAAGATTGAACGACGATGAATCCCCATAAGCACCGAGGGTGCGCAATGCAGCGATGAGGACCCGCTCGTCGATAGTGGAGCCGGCACGCTTCACGCTGTGCCGAGCCGCGATCCAGTCGTTGACGGTCGGCAGCATCCGCTGTTCCTCAATATCAACGGCGGCAAGGGCTTCGAGGAGTTGCACACGTGCCTGCGTATCCGGGTAGTTACGGAACAACTGCCAGATCTCCCGGCCCGCCGGACTGTAGCCCGTCTCAACAATACCCTCGACAGCAAGGCGTGCAATATCTTGCAGCGCAATGTCGCTCCCGACGGTATTCGAGTTCGTGATGACGTACTGCAACGCGTTGCGATAAAGCGGCCCCATCTCTTCGCGACCCTGCTCTTGTACGCTACGCAGAAGGCGCAACTTCAACTCCCGACTTGCATTGTCGAAGTTATCGATCATACCTCGAACTGCTGCGGAACCGTTCTCGGCGCCCTCTTGTTCCGAGGCATCATCCTGTGCACTGAGCGCACCGCTTATCGCTACCACCACGACGAGAATGAACAGCAAGCGTTTCATGACTCTGAGCTCCTTTTTGTGATGTCATACTAACGGTTAGGCCCTGCGAATTCAACGCAGCTTCCGGTCGGAGCAAAACGGCGACAGCGCGGACAACCCGCTATGTGGCCACCGAGCTGAGATTGGTTCTAGCCGCCTCTTTGTCCTGAAATATGCCGTAGACGTAGGTCAGAATGACGTTCTTCATGGCTGGACTCGGTGGATTGGCTTGAATGTGGAGAATAGACACATTCTTGCTTTCCTTGAACGTCACACCCTTCACAACGCCGCTAAGCACCATCCGACTTTCACCGGCTTCCGTTTCAATCTTCACCGGCAGCCCGGGTTTGGCGCGCCCACCAATCAGGACGGCCGCGCCGTCCTCGGATATGTCTACCATTTTACACTTGTAACCGCCGGGGCTGCCGAAGCTCTCGTCGGCATCCTTGAGCGATTTTAAGGGAAACACGCGCCCCGTGGCATCAAGCTCGGCGCGGACGGAATTGCGCCGCTGCGTGCGGATCAGTTGGTCCGAATGAGCAATGTGGAGGATGGGAAACTTACGATCCAGATAATCTCCCAGCACCTTCGATTCAAAGTAGTACCCGGCGTCATCCACCCGCCAAAAATAGACGTTCACCTTCTGGCTCTTCCACGAAAAACCGGTCGGAAGAACCTTACCCTCAGGATACGAAATGGCCATGTAGCGGCGCATGTTCTCTACGACCTTGGCTTGATAGGCGCCCTGTACTCCGGGCAGAGTTATTCGCAGTGGCTGTTGCGCGACCATGCTGCGACTAGACTGAATTCCCAATCGATACTTCGGCTGATTGAACTCAACCTTCTTACGGAACTCGAAGAGCTTGTTCAGGAAGGCGACTGAGTTCTCATCTTCTTCCTTGCCCTGCGCTCGGAAGTTGATGATGGTCCCGCGAATGCAGCGGTCGAGGGTCCGCTCGGACCAGAAAAGCGATGTCGGATTCCGTAAGCGGTTCTCCACGGCGACCGTGCGCAAGAGATTAAGCTCCCAGAATTGAAAGCCCTGCTCCTTCCCGCGCACATAAAACTGAATCCACGGAAATCCGAAACCGCCGTTTCGCTGGATGTAGATAAGGATCACAGCAACGATAGCCGCGATTATGCCGAAAGCGATCCACATGTACACACTTCCAATGGAACCCATTCCCCTTACGCATTATCGGTCGAAATCCTGAAAAGCTAAAAAACCGTGTTAGACGCCCACCGATTATGCGCAGTCCACTTACTTCTATATATTTCGAAAGTATGCACCAAACTGCACCCTCACGTCGAGTGTTGCTTCGGGAATTGCTCGTGCTCTTCGCCGCCCTCTTTCTGCCGGGCATCTTGGCCCAGACAGGCCGGATCGATGCAGACGCATTCAACA
>CAYFQV010000048.1:4904-10488 GCA_964345195.1 uncultured Spirochaetaceae bacterium | reverse complement strand
TTTCTGCCGGGCATCTTGGCCCAGACAGGCCGGATCGATGCAGACGCATTCAACAGCGCCACCTACCACCTCCAGACCGTCACGGCCTCCCTTGCCCAGTGCCTTCTCGTGCTCCACGTTCTCGCGCTACACCCCAATCATGATCCTCTGCGTTTCGGCCTCGTGGCACCGCGGGTCCGAACCATTGCCCTGGGGTTCATCCTCGGACTTGGCCTACTCCTGCTCGTTCTGCCCATGGGGGCTCTCGAGCAGTATCTCTCCGAAAACGGACGATCCCTCACACCCGGCGTGCGTTTCACCGTGGAACGCCCGGAGCTTCTTCCGCTGATTCTGCCTACCGCGTTGGCCATCGGCTATCGTGAAGAGCTCTTTTTTCGTGCGGTTCTCATACCGCGCTTACAACAGCTGGGTATGCCCCCGGCAAGCGCGATAGTACTTAGCACGGCCGCGTTCTCGATCGGGCATCTATATCAAGGGATTCTCGGCGGCGTGGTTACGGCTGCGATCGGAGCAGTACTGGGAATTGTCTTTCTTCGATATCGAGACCTACACCTCATCGCCGTGGCGCACGGGGTTTACAATGCAGCGGTTCTCGCAACGAGCTATTTTATATCGGGATAAATAGAATTTGCTTGAAATCTCGGCTGTTTGTGGTTATTCCTTATGTAGATGGACGACTATATAAAGGAAATGAACATGCATCCTAAGATACCTGAAATCATACCGCAGTCGAAGCTCGGCAGAGCCGCTGCACCATGGCGGGGAATCGCTACGCTCCGTGGCACCTCCGTATTGGTCGCCGTCTTCACGCTTACAATCGTGCTCGTGACGGTGCCGAGCGCGAGCGCCGGCGGCTCACGGGAAGCGACGACTGGGGAGTCGCCTGCAGAAACCACGGAGCAGACGGCGGAGCCGCAAAGCGACACCGTCTCAACCTCCGATCCGGGCGCGGTTCGCGACGCCCTCCGGCAAGCGGGGCTTCGCTCTTTGGACGAGCCCGTACCGTCGGAGGATTTTGAGTTGGCAAGCCTAAACGGTGAGAAGCGCAGCCTGAGCTCCTTTCAGGGACAGATCGTGGTTTTGAACTTCTGGGCGAGCTGGTGTGGCCCCTGCGTGGAGGAAATGCCGGGCATGCAGGCACTATACGATGACATGCAGGGTCAAGATGTAACCGTTGTGGCCGTCAATGTGCAGGAACAGCCGAAGGTTGTGGAGGAGTTCGTAACGTCGAACGAGTTCAGCTTCCCGGTGCTTCTCGACAGAGACGGAAGCGTGGCAAGCCGTTACGGCGTCCGCGGCCTTCCGACCAGCTATATCGTTACCCCGGACGGTGAGATCGTTGCCTCCAAAGTCGGGTTTCACGAGTGGGATACGGAGGTCGTGAGAGAGGCACTCCAACACGTATCGGAGCGGCTATGAGCAGCCAGCCGAACCTCATCCTTTCGTTCGCCGCCGGGCTAATCTCCTTTCTCTCGCCGTGCGTACTGCCGCTGATTCCGTCGTACCTTTCGTTCATAGGCGGCGTCAGCTTAGATGATCTAAAGAACAACGCCCCCGCACGAGGTCCCGTGGTTTTGCGTACGGTGTTTTTCGTTGCGGGGTTCGGCGTTGTGTTTATTGTGCTCGGTGTGGTCTTCACCGGATCGGGCCTGCTTATCGGAGGGGGCTCCCAAGCGATCAATCTAGTCGCCGGCGGAGTTGTCATTGTCCTGGGCTTCAACGTGATCTTCGACTTCTGGAAGTTTTTGAACTACGAGAAGAAGATGCATGTACAGCGTGCACCCAAGGGCTATCTCGGAGCCGGCCTCGTCGGAATGGCCTTCGGCGCCGGGTGGACTCCTTGCATTGGACCGATACTGGCGGGGATCCTCTTCCTTGCGGGACAATCCGGCCAAGTGGCGGAAGGAGTACTCTATCTGTCCGCCTACAGCATTGGTCTCGGCGTTCCCTTCCTCGTGGCAGGCGCCTTCTTCCCCGCCTTCATGCGCGGTATGAACCGGATTAAGCGGCACATGACCACCATTAAGGTCGGAAGCGGCGTGTTCCTCATTGGGATTGGGGTCCTCATCGCATTGGGACGGCTACAACAGCTAAATGGTACGCTTATATCCTGGGGCCTATCCATTCAGCAGTGGGAAGCCGCGAACCCAACGAGCGCTCGGATCACCTTGGGCATGCTCACCATCCTCGTCGGCCTGCTTCCATCGATAGTTGCGGCCTTGCGTCGACTCCGCACTCAAGCTGAGGCGGCTCGGGTACTCACTATCGCAAAAGGGGTATTTCTCAGTCTCTTCGTGCTCGTCGGGCTGTTCCAGCTCGCCGGCCTTATCAACCTCGCGGGCGTTCTTCACTCTTGGCTTACCTTTCAAGGGATATAGATCTCGACGACAGGGGGAACTTACAGGCCACCGTCCGCGCCGCCGAATAGTCGCCGTAAGAGACCGGGAGAGCGTTCAACCCGCCGGGGGAAGGTATCAATACTCTGAATCCGGCGTGAACGTTCCGCGAGCAGGCCATCGAGCCGCTTGGCAGCCAGTTCACGGTAATGACGCATGACCGCTTGTTTCAGCTTGTCCGCGCTATAGTTTGGATCGTTATGGGCGCCCCCGGGGGGTTCCGCCACCACATCATCGGCAATGCCGAAGCTATAGATGTCGGTGGCCGTCATTTTCATGAGCGAGGCGGCGTACTTCGCCTGCTTTGAGTCACGCAGAAGAATCGAAGCGAAGCCTTCCGGCGAAATAACGGAATACACCGTGTTCTCCAGCATCAAAAGACGGTCGGATACGGCGATACCCAAGGCACCACCACTGCCTCCCTCGCCGATGATTACACTGATTATCGGGGTACGCAGTACCGAGAACTCCTTGATATTTCGGGCAATTGCCTCGCCGATCCCGCGCTCCTCCGCGGCGAAGCCCGGATATGCACCGGGCGTATCAATGAACGTCAACACGGGCCGACCGAACTTCTCCGCCTGCTTCACCAAACGAAGCGACTTGCGGTACCCCTCGGGGTGCGCCATTCCGTAGTTGCGGCGAAGATTCTCCTTCATGTTCCGACCCTTCTGATGGCCGATAACCGTGAAGAAAACACCGTCGATTCTGGCGATGCCGCCGACCAGAGCGGCATCATCCCCATAGTGGCGATCACCGTGAAGCTCGAGAAAGTCGTCCGCGATCAGCTCTATGTACTGCAGGGTTGTGGGCCGCGCCGCATTCCGGGCAATGGTCACCCGATTCCAGGCATCGGGGACGTCCCCACCTTCGGCCAGCTTCTCGGCCAAGCGCTCCAGCTCGGGCGCAATATCCAGCCGTTCCTCTGCCGCCAATGACTGCAGTTCCGCCATCTTCTTTCGTATCTCTTCGGACTTCATCTTCTTCCCTGTGAGCTGTCGATCAAAAATGCAAGGGTGTCCTTCATGCGCCCACGTGACACCACGGCATCCACGAAGCCCTTCTCCTGTTGAAACTCAGCCCGCTGAAACCCTTCCGGTAGTTTCTGGTGGATTGTACCCTCGATAACTCGGGGACCGGCAAAGCCGATGAGCGCCTTCGGTTCGGCGAGGGTCACGTCGCCGAGCATGGCGAATGAGGCGGTGACCCCTCCGGTGGTCGGGTCCGTAAGCACCACGATCAGCGGCTGACCCACCTCGTCGAGCATGGTCGCTGCGTGAGATGTCTTAACCATTTGCATGAGGGAAAAAATGCCTTCCTGCATGCGGGCGCCTCCGGAGGCAGTAAAAACAACCACCGGTAACTCTCGCGTTGCTCCCTCCTGAATCGCAGCCATGACGCGTTCGCCGACGCTTGTTCCCATGCTGCCGCCCATGAACTGGAAGGACATGACGGCAACTACAGCTTTCCGGCCGTGTATCCGTCCCATACCGACGGTTGCCGCCTCGGACAACTCGGTCTTGCTCCGGGCCTGGGCGACCTTGGTCTCGTAATCCGGAAAGTTGATGGGATTTGCTATCGGCAGATCTCCCGCGAGCTCGTCGAAAACGCCGGAATCAATGGTCATACGAATACGCTCGAGGGCGTTAATGCGGAAGTGATGCCCGCATGTTGGGCAGACGTAGAGGTTTCGTATGAGATCTTCCTCTTCAACGTGGTGTCCGCAATCCGGGCAGGCATGCTGCTTACGCACGTAGGAGCGGTCATCAACCTCGCCCAGGCGGCGGGGCGTGCTCTCGCGCGACGGCAACATGCGACGAACAATACGACGTAGACGTGTAGGCATTAGGCCACCTCGGACTCGAGCTCGGCCATAAAGGCCGTCCCGTAGTTGCCACTGCGAAATCGACGGTCCTTGAGGATCCGAAGCTGCTCTTCGACATTGCACGGAACGCCTTCAAGCTCCAGCTCTGTGAGCGCGCGGATCATCCGCCGAATGCCCTCCTCGCGGGTCCGTCCCCAGCACAACAACTTCCCGACAAGGGCGTCGTAATGCGGCGGTACGCTGTAGCCGGTGTACAGGAAGGAGTCCATCCGAACGCCGTAGCCTCCGGGTGGCAGATAGCGCATGACCGTACCCGGGGCGGTGGCGTTGATTCGACACTCAAGGGCATAGCCTTTGACGACGATATCCGCCTGCGTAATGCTCAAAGCCTCACCGGAGGCGGCCAGCATTTGCTCGCGAATAATATCCACCCCGGTCACGAGCTCGGTCACGGGGTGCTCGACCTGTACGCGGGCATTCACCTCCATGAAGTAGAACGCGTCTTCATGAACCAAGAACTCAACGGTCCCGGCCCCGACGTATCCAACCGACTCGAGGAGACGCACGGCCGCCTGCCCCATCTCTTCGCGCATCTTCTGATCAATGGCGCCGGAGGGACTCTCTTCGATCAGCTTCTGATGCCGCAATTGAACCGAGCAATCTCGTTCGCCGAGGTGCACCACGTTGCCATGCACATCCGCGAGCACCTGGATTTCGACGTGCCGGGGGTTTCCGAGGTACTTCTCCAGATATACCGTTCCGTCGGAAAAGGCACTCTCGGCTTCGTTCGCGGCGAGGCTATAGACCCGCGCGAACTCATCCTTCGAGTAGACCACGCGCATCCCCTTGCCGCCCCCACCGGCCGCCGCCTTTATGATCACCGGAAAGCCCATGTACTCGGCTGTGTCGGCGGCTTCATCGACATTTTCAGGACTGCCGGATGAGCCGGGGATAACCGGCACGCGATTCTCCCGGGCGACGCGTTTGGCTGCGACTTTGTCGCCGAGCAACGCAATGGTTTCCGCTTCGGGCCCAACGAAGATAAGACCCGCGTCGCGCACCTGCCGCGCGAAATCGGCGTTTTCCGAGAGGAATCCGACGCCGGGATGCACGGCATCGCAGTCCTTCAGCACGGCCGCGGATATCAGGCGCTCGGCCTTCAGATAGCTCTCGCGGGCCGGGGCCGGGCCGACGCAAACCGCCTCGTCCGCCAGGCGCACGGCCAGCGAATGCCGATCCGCAACCGAATACGCGACAACGCTCCGAATATCGAGCTCCCGGCACGCCCGCACAATGCGCACCGCGATCTCACCACGGTTCGCGATCAGCAGGGACTTGATCATACGCGACGGACCTCGAGGAT
>CAYFQV010000048.1:3636-4804 GCA_964345195.1 uncultured Spirochaetaceae bacterium | reverse complement strand
GCGTGGTCGTCCGCGGCGGACGGGGCTCCCTGAGGAACCGTGCCGGGTTGCGCCCCGCCCTGGGCCTCAGCGCCGCCATTATCTCCCGGGCCCCGGCCTCCTCCATCGGGCTGCGCCGCCATGGCGGCCGGAACCGCGCCGGCGATCACCCGCGCGGAAGGGTCGACACCCCGCCGAAGAAGAACCGTCTGCTCCCCGTCGTTCACTCGTACTTCAGAAAGCGAGCTTTCGTCGATGCGATCTATCAGTGCAAGTATCTCGTCGAATGTCATCCACGTCCTCCGAATTCGGCCGTTGACCGAGAAACAAACCACGGCTACAGTAGTATATCCGTGTCGGCAATGCAAAGGGGCCGGCAGCGGGGCGGCGTTGAATACCGCACGACCGCATAGCACACGACACATGAGGGCAAAGAAATGACGAGCATAGCAGATTTGCTTCCGCACCGCCCGCCGTTCCTATTCGTAGATCGCATTGAGCATGCCGACGACGACGAAACGGTTGCCTACAAGACCTTTCCCGGCGACGCGTTCTTCTTCGAAGGCCACTTCCCAACGTATCCGATCGTACCGGGCGTGCTTCTGGTCGAGACAATGGCTCAAGCAGGCGGCGCCGGCGTTCGGTCACTCGGGAAGCTGAATGACGATGCCCTATTTTTTCTGGCATCGATCGAGCGTTCCAAATTTCGCCGACAGGTCCGGCCGAACGAGGAACTCAAATTAGTGGTTCAGAACCTCCGCATTACGCCACGAATGATCAAACAACGTGGCGTGGCCTACGTTGGTGACGAGCCGGCCGCCGAGGCCGAATGGCTCTGCCTTGTCGGTGATGCCTCGAGCATGCAGGCATAGCGCGCAAAGTCGAAGGAGGATCCGAATGGCGATCCTGGAAGAAACGGTCCCGAAACGCGTAAAGGCAAGAGTCGATGAGTTCGCCGACTCGGCAATGTCGTACTCGAAGAATGAGCATGGCGAGTTCCAGGCGACGAGCTACCGGGAGGCATGGGAAACGATCAGGCATATCGGGACGGCGCTCCTCGACCTCGGTGTATTCCGCGGCCAACACGTCGGTATTGTTAGCGACAACCGCGCGGAGTGGATGCGACTGGACTTGGCTATTCTGGGGATCGGCGCGGCCGATGTGCCGCGTGGGGCGGACGCAAGCGCCG
>CAYFQV010000048.1:0-3536 GCA_964345195.1 uncultured Spirochaetaceae bacterium | reverse complement strand
GCCGAGGGCGACGAGCGCTTCGACCACGAGCTTGCCTCGGGCAAGACCGACGAGATAGCAACCTTGATCTACACCTCCGGCACCACCGGCGAGCCCAAAGGCGTCATGCTTCGCCACCGGAGCTTCTTGTTCCAAATGGATCGGGTGAAAAACATCCTCTTCTTGGACAACACGGATATCTTCCTCAGCATACTGCCGATCTGGCACTCCTTCGAGCGCGCCGTGGAATACGTAGTGATGAACTACGCCGCCGCTCTGGCCTACTCCAAGCCCATCGGCCAAATCATGTTGGACGACATGACGAAGATCCAACCAACATGGATGACCTCGGTACCGCGGATTTGGGAAGGCGTGCGCGCCGCCGTGTACCGAAACGCCGGCAAGCAGAGCGTAGCAAAGCAAACCCTCTTCCACTTCTTCGTGGGCGTTGGTCAGACCTACGCGGTCTTGAGAAACACCTTTAACGGCCTAATCCCTCAGTTTCAGAAACGCTCCCGCATTCTCGATATTGCCGTGAGCGTAATTCCACTCGTGCTTCTCAGCCCTTTCAAGCTTCTCGGAGATGCGCTGGTATTCAAGTCTTTGAAGCAGCGCCTCGGTGGACGCTTCGTCGCCGGGGTCTCCGGCGGCGGCGCGCTGCCACCGTACGTGGACACCTTCTTCCAGGCGGCGGGCATCAAATTGCTCGAAGGTTACGGGCTCACCGAAACGGGCCCAATCCTCGCCGTTCGCCGTCAACTCGCACCGATCGCCGGGACGGTTGGGGAGTTGTTACCCGACATTGAGCACAAGGTTCTGGATGAACAAGGGCAGGAGTGTCCTCCCGGAAAGAAGGGCGTGCTCTGGGTGCGGAGCGAACAGATTATGGACGGCTACTACAAGAAGCCGGAAGAAACGTCTGCCGTGCTCCAGGATGGATGGCTCAACACCGGCGATGTGTGCGTATTCACCCACACCGGAGCATTCCGCATTCTTGGTCGGGTTAAAGAGACTATAGTTCTGCGAGGCGGTGAAAACGTTGAGCCGACACCGATCGAGGATCGGCTCGTGAAGTCGGAATTCATCGATCAAGCGATGGTCGTGGGACAGGACCAGAAGTTTCTCGGCGCGCTGATCGTGCCCAACCAAGAGCGTATGGAGACCTTCGCCGCGGAGAATCGTATTGAGTACATAGATACCGAGGAGCTGGTTGATCACGAAGAGCTCCGCGAGCAGGTACGCAAGGAGATCGAATCCGTGGTCAACGCGAAGAACGGATTCAAGATCTACGAGCATATCTACCGCTTCAAGATCATCCCGAAGCACTTCGAAGCAGGCAAAGAGCTCACCAACACGCTCAAAATGAAGCGCGACGTCATTACCGAGGAGTACAAGCGGCAGATCGAAGATCTCTACCGATGACGAAGGCCGTAGCGACGGCCTGATCGGACCTGTCTCGGCCTTTCGCATCGACCCGGAAGGAAGCTTCGTCGAACGGGCCAGACGCCTTGTCGTAATAGCCGACACCGCGGAAGATCACGCGCGCTTGTGGACCCACCGCTTGTGGCGCTATCTTAAGCGTGAAATGACGTCACAAGATTCTCACGCGGTAATGCTCAGGCGATTGGTGGCGACGCTCCCCCGGCCGGTTGTGCAGAATCGCCTCATGGCCACGAGTGATCGCGACGTGGCGCTGGCGCTTCTCTACTTCACAACGGAGGAGCGGCGCCCCATCCTCGATGCAGTCTCGCTGCGAAAGCGACAACGCATCGAGGAGGAGATTCTGCTTCAAGAACGACTTCGAATCACCCGTAAGCACTACGAAGCCGCGGCATCCCAGCTGATCCGGGCACTTCAGCAGAATACCTCGCAGCACTCCCGGCGGAGTTATCTCCGGCCGCTCAGGCGTCGCCCTTGCGAATAAAGGCATCTGCATAGCCCTTCCCCCGAATCCAATAGAGGACGCTACCGCGCTCATCCTCGTTGAGCGGCCCAACGAAGAGGCGATACAGCGAGCGATCACCGGATTCCCCCGAGAGCACCGCAACCGGATACGTTCCCTGCAAATTCTCGACCGCGCTCTTTGCGCGCTCCGGATCAGAGAACGCGCCAACCTGCAAGTAATACGAGCCGCTTGCCAGGGAGCTCACCAGCGGCAGGTTTGCCGCCGTGGTCCCACTCGGAGCGCCCGGCTTTGAGGCAGGTTCGGGCGTTTCCGGCTCCAGCACCTCCGGTACCGGCTCCGCAACAACATCCGGTTGAGCAACATCATCCGGCTCCTCGTCAGGTACCGGCTCTTTCGGCGCTTCAGCAACGGCCCCACCCTCCGGTGGTCGGGGATCCGCGGGCTCAAGTCGAGGCTCGGCCACAGTCGCGAGGGGCGGCTCGGTCTCCGGACGTTGCGGAGGCTCCGACCGCTCGAGCGGCGGTTCCGGCTGCGTTGTCGAAATGCGCGGAGGCACCGCGCCCTCTTCAAAGGTATCCGCCGGCGGCGTGACCGTCCCGAGCGTTTCCTCGGGCTCGACGAGGGATCGCCTGGTTATCGTCGCCGGCTCTTCCGGCACTTCGGCCTCTTCCGGCTCCGAAGGCGAAGCAGGCCTCCGGTCGGCAAGCGTCTCCGAGGCCTCTTCAGTCTCCGGACTCTCGAGACTCTCCGCACCGGGGTCCTCAAGCTCCGGGGGCCGCAACTCCGCAGGCTCCAAGCTCAGAACAGCGTCCTCCGGAACCTCCGGAGTAATCGTGTCGCCGGCCGTGTCGCCGGCCGTGTCTGCGGTCCTATCGCTTTCCTCGGTATCCGCCACCTCTTCCGAGCGTTCCGCCCGTGGCGCCGCAGGCTCAGCCGCAGCGATCGGCTCGGTGATCGCTGTCTCCGGTGCCTCGATCCGCCCTAAGCCTTCCGCGGTCGGCCCGCGGAGCGCCGGCGAGGCGAGACCATTCCGATCGGCGGGGGCCTCGTCCGGAGCAGCGACGGCTGGAAGGCCCGTTGCATCTAGCTTCGACTCGGTCGGCTCTTCCGCCTCAGCATCCGTCACTCGAGAATCCGTGGAAGGACGTGGTGCCGCAATTCCCTCGGCACCGAGCTCCGGCATCTCCTCCGGCGCAACCGGGGCCGAGAGAAAGGTCCCGACCGAATCCTCGCGCGGCGGCGGAAACAGATCCTTCTCGGGAAATCGCTCACTTAGTGCCCGAAGGGATTGCGCCAAAACACTATCCTCGGCCGAGCTTGGTTCAGGAGCCTCCTCAGGCCGAGGCTCAGGATCTTCCACTGCCGCTGCTGCATCCGGCGCTTCCTCAGGGGGAGGCTCCGGCGTGACTAGCGCAGCCGGCGGATCGGTCTCCGGCGCGGGCTCAGGCTCCGGCGCCGCCAAGGTGTCGGCCACATCGACTGAATCCCGGGCTTCAGCAGGCGGCTCCTCTTCGGCGGCACGCAGACCCTCGGAAGCTTGCCGAATGCCCGCCCCTAAGCCTCGGGTCGGCGCCGGTTCTTCCGCCGTCGGACCGTCGTCGCCGTCGGCCGCCTCATCTTCCGGACGGATCGCGTCCTGGACTTCCGGAGT
>CAYFQV010000047.1:1715-21296 GCA_964345195.1 uncultured Spirochaetaceae bacterium | reverse complement strand
CAGATGCAGGTAAGTGCGGATGAGGCGTTGCGCTACCACGCCGAGCCCCGGGCCGGGAAGCTCGAGGTCGTACCCTCCAAGCCGCTATCGTCGCAGTACGACCTCGCCTTGGCCTACTCTCCCGGTGTGGCCGCGCCCTGCCGCGCGATTGCCGAGGATGCCGACGCCGCATACCGATACACCGGCAAAGGTAACCTCGTTGCCGTGATCACCAACGGCAGCGCCGTGTTGGGGCTCGGTAACATTGGTCCCGGTGCATCGAAGCCGGTTATGGAGGGCAAAGGCGTGCTCTTCAAGAAGTTTGCCGGGATCGATGTTTTCGACCTCGAGCTCACCGCGGATGACCCCGACGCCTTCATTGACACGGTCAGTCGCCTGCAGGCCGGCTTTGGCGGCGTCAACTTGGAAGACATTAAGGCGCCGGAGTGCTTTCGGGTAGAAGAGGAGCTCAAGCGGCGCTGTGAGATTCCGGTCATGCACGACGATCAGCACGGCACCGCGATCATCACGGGCGCCGCTCTGCTCAATGCGCTGACACTGGTCGACAAGCGCATTGAAGAGCTGCAGGTCGTGATCTCAGGCGCGGGCGCGGCTGCAGTCGCGTGCGCGCGCTTCTACCGCAGTCTCGGGATGAATCCGGAGAACATGATCATGGTCGATGCCGACGGCGTGATCCACGCGGCCGATCCCCGACTGCCGGCGGGCCATCCCGCCGGGGAGTTCGCCACAACCCGCAGTGTCGCCGGCTTTGACGAGGCGATCGAGGGCGCGGATATGCTCCTCGGGCTCTCTGTCGGCAACATTGTCACTGCGCAGCAGATCAAGCGCATGGCGCGAGACCCGATCATCTTCGCTCTGGCGAACCCCGATCCGGAGATTGACTACGAGCTCGCGCGGGAGACTCGGCCCGACGCGGTGTTGGCCACGGGTCGGTCGAACCATCCGAATCAGGTGAACAACGTGTTGGGCTTCCCCTACATCTTCCGCGGCGCACTGGATGTGGGCGCGCGGGAGATCAACGAGGAGATGAAGAAGGCCGCCACGGAGGCGCTGGCGCGCTTGGCTCGGGAGCCGGTTCCCGAGACGGTGAGCCGGGCTTACAGCGAAGGGGATATAAGCTTCGGACGGGACTACTTGATTCCCAAGCCGCTGGATCCGCGTTTGCTGACGACCGTTGCGCCGGCGGTAGCCAAGGCGGCCATCGATTCCGGCGCGGCTCGATACGGGATAGAGGACTGGACTCACTACGAGGCGGAGCTCCTCGAGCGTGTCGGAGTGGGGCAGAAGCTCGTCACGGGTGTCATCAATGAGGCGCGGCGGTCGCTTAAGCGGATCGCTTTCGCAGAGGCGGACGACTACACGGTCTTGAAGGCAGCAGAGATCGTTCGGGCCCAGGGGATTGCGGAGCCGGTCTTACTTGCACCCCGGCACACTGTCGCGGAGATCGTGGATAGACACGATATTCGGGGCCTGGACGATTGTGAGGTCTTGGACCCTGCGCAAGAGTCTGAGCTGAGCCGGGAATACGCCGAGCTGATCTATGCTAAGCGTCAGCGGCGCGGCGTGACTATGAACGAAGCGCTGCGCCTCATGCGGGACCGCAACTACTTCGGCACGGCCATGCTCGAGCTCGGCCGCGTAGACGGCTTGGTCTCGGGGCGGACGAAGGAGTATCCCAAGATAGTTAGACCGGCGCTGCAGGTTATCGGTACGGAAACCGGTGTTCGCCGGGTAGCCGGGATGTACATTGTCAACTCCAGCCACGGGGTATACTTCTTCGCGGATACCACTGTGAACGTTCAACCTAGTGTCGGAGATCTGGTCGATATTATTGGGCTAACGGCGCGAACGGTGCGTTTCTTCGACGTGGAGCCGGTGGTGGCGGTCATATCTCATTCCAACTTCGGCTCTACTCGAAGCGAGGAGGCCGAGCGCGTGCAGCAGGCGGTTGCCGAGGCGAAGAGCGCCTTTCCGGACCTCGTGCTCGACGGGGAAGTGCAGGCGAACATTGCGCTGGATAATCGGCTCTTGCAGGAAAACTACCCGTTCAGTGATCTGGTGGACGAGCGGGTCAATACTTTGATCTTCCCGAACCTGACCGCGGGCAACGCCGCGTACAAGCTCATTGGCCGGATCGGCGGTGCGGAGCTGATAGGCCCTATTCTCATGGGCATGAACAAGCCCGTGCAGATCCTCCAGCTCGGCTCATCCGTGCGGGAGATCGTCAACGTTGTCGCGCTGACGGCCGTTGAAGCCCAGCGGCGGGAGGCCGGATCGAGCAGGGACGGCGCCGAGGCGTAAGCCGGCCCGCCGCCTCAGCGATAGGTCGTCTCACCGATAGAACGAGTCGCCCATGACCTCCGCGTACGCGGAGACGGGGGCGTTGTCCATACACATCTCAATGATGTGGCGACCGGTGGGATCGAGCTCCGGCGAGAGGAAGTTCTCCAGCTCTTTCTTGAAGAAGTCGGTGAGGATCTGCGCGCCGGCATCATAGCCTGCGGAGCCTACCTCGAGCTGCTCATCCACTTCCAGGAGGCCGCGGGGAATCTGCTGCCCGTTCACCTTCAGCGCCGGCAAGGTGTAGCCGAGAAGGGGACATCTGGCTTCTTTGATGCGGCCCTCCCGGAACCGTACGCTGCCGCGACGGGCAATGTACTCCCGCGCAATCCACTCCGGTTTGAAGCCTACGTGATAGGCGCCAATGTACTGATTGGGAATAAGCACGAAGCGCGTTCGCGGCGTCTCGGTGATCGTTTTGAGCAGGAGGTTGGCCTGGTCGACCATCCGTCCCGTGGCGAAGGGCCAGTAGGACCCCACGCCTTCGCTTGAAAGGCCCTCGGTGGTGACAATGCTCGGGTTCGAGTGTCCCCGCGGAGCGACGAGCCGCCACAACCACGCCAGCGCCGGCGGGAGGATGTGCAGCATCCCCATGATCCCGTAGTTCGGTTGCTTGCTCGTGCAGGGCGGCGTGCGCACGCCGAAGCTGCGAACATCGATCTCTACGGGGCCGTGGACGGTGCTGGGCTCGAAGTGTCGCGGAAGGATGACTCGTGGATTCGGGCAGGGTTTTCCCGGCGCATCCATGGTGTGCTCCCAGAGCAGGCAGGTCGCACCGGGCTTTCCGTCAATGTTGAGAAAGATCAAGGGTTCCGGCGGATTGATGGTGAGCTTTTCCAGGTATGGCTCCGTGCCGTACTCGGCAAGATGGTCGACCCGCAGAAACCAGCCGGATTCCGCATCTTCTATGACGAGCTTCTGCTGATTCTCTTGGGTCTTCGGGTCCTGCTGAAGGTACGGCGGCGCCAATGCCATGTCGTCGGTGACGGGTTTCAGCTCACAGGTGTCCAAGAGCTCTAAGAAAAGCTGTTCATCGGTCACGGTGTTCCGGGCCAGGAGAATGCGTCCGTCGGTCTCCCGGTGAATCGCCTGGGTCATCTCGCTCTTTCCGCCACCGGAAGCGCCTTCATGCATGATGGTGAATTCGTTGTCGTAGGGCGTTATGAGGCGAACCGCCGAGCTGTGGAGGGTGTTCCACCCTTCTTCCTCGCCCTTGTTCAGGAGTATGCCGTACACCCCCTTCTTGGCGCTCGGGCCGGGATAGAGGTTGTAGGCGAATAGCTCGTGCATACCCTCACGGCGGTTGTGCACGACCACCTGGCGCCCGTCGAAGTGGGTGTGACGAAAGGGCGGTGCAAGATATATGAGCGCGCTCGGAGTGAAGCTCTTCGGGACCTCGTCGCGCGGAATGAAGCCCTGGAGATCCGCTAAACCGGCAATGAAGAAGCCGGCGTTGTACGGGGCGACGAGCAGTGTCGGATACCCGCGTTGGTAGTCGCCGGACATGAAGGGAAGCACGACCAAACGGTCCTGTTCCGCCAGCCACTCAAAGGTATCTGCACGCGTTCTATCAAAGGACTCCCCGAAGCGATCGGAATAACGGCGCTTGTCGCTTGGGCGCTCATCTGCAATAACCATAGCTTCCGGGTCGCGGCGCCGCATGTAGGGCTCGGTGAAGTTGACCGCCGCTCCGTTCTTGCAGCGCGCCACCGTAGCCTCGACGTGTTCGCGCCCGTCCGGGAGGGGATAGGCAACTTCCACGAAATCCGCATCCGATTCGAAGAAGGTTATATCTAAAAGATGTGCTCGATCTCGGGGGACAATGACCTCAGTCCGCTCGAATACCGAAGAAAGCTCGTTTGGAACGACAAACATAGTTGAAGGTGAAACCGTGTTCTGCATACGTAACTCCAGAAGGCACCCGTCGCAAGACGAATCGTAATGCATGTTTATGCAATCTTACGCCGCTGTTGGGGTGAATAACGAAACAATATTCCACATCCATCACATGATCAAGGGCCGGTGCCACGTACGCACATAAATCTGTCACGAGTAATAACGTTAATAGTGATAGTAGTCTTTATAAATATAATATTGACCATGCCCCGAACTACGTCCATACTATCCACATGGGGAATCCCCTTCTTCCCGCCATGTCGAGCGCTCTCGGAGGCGCGGTCTTACTGTTCCTGATACATCTCCATCTGCAACGGCTGGAATCGGAGCGTGCGCCCGCTTTATGGGCCCTCGCCTGGGGCTTCTACGCGCTTCGATTGGTTGCGGCGTTGGCGTTGGAAGCCTCGAGCGGTGCGCCGGTCTTTCTGTGGCTGCAACAGGCCTTCGCGCTTGCAAGTGCCTTCTTCCTCCTACGGGGCGTCTGGAATCACACGGGGCAGCGCTACACCCGGCCGGGGTTGTGGCTTCCGGTTTCGGTGGCCATAGTTCTGTGGATTAGCGTAACGATCGTGGCGGGGCTGCCCGCGGCTATCGTTTCGGTTCCGGTCTTCGTCGCGCTCGCAGGGGCGAACCTTGCCATTGCGGTGGCGTACCTTCGTACTTCGCGCTTCGACCGAACCGGGCGGTTCTTCGTTTTCACGGTGTTCGTGTTGTGGGGACTACACAAGCTCGACTATCCGTTTCTCCGCGACCTCACTCTTGGTGCCGTCTGGGGCTACACGGCCGCCGCGGTCTTGAGTATGGCGGCCGGGGTGGGCCTACTTTCGGTCTACCTCGAGGAAGCGCGCCGGGAGGCCGGTCGGCAGCGGCAACGATTCGAGAGTCTGGTCTCCTCCCTGTCCGACTTCGTATTCACCCTCGATCGAGACGCTCACTTCAGCGGGGTGCACGGCTGTTTTCTCAACGACAACGCTAGATCGGCGGAGGAGTACCTGGGGAAGTCCACGGTTGAGGTCTTCGGCCTGTACGAGGGGCGGCGACAGGAGGCCATGGCTCGGAAAGCCTTCACCGAGGGAAAGCCGGTCAGCTACGAATGGCACGTCGAAGACGGGGAGCTCGACCGTCACTTCCAAACAACACTTTCGCCGATTCCCGGCGCGCGCGGGGAAACGACCGAGCTCGTCGGTTCGGCGCGGGACATAACCCGGCTTAAGCATGCACAGCGCGCCGCGGAGGAGAGCCTTCGGCAGAAGTCTGCTCTTCTTCGGGAGGTGCATCACCGAGTAAAGAACAACATGCAAATGGTGGTGAGTATGCTTCGGCTGCGCGCCGACTACTATTCGGATCCGGTCATACAAGAGGCTTTCAACGAGATGACCGCGCGGGTGTCGGCAATGGCCCTGGTTCACGAACAGCTTTACCAGTCGGAGGATGTCACGTCCGTACCATTCGACGAATACCTATCCGCGCTGATCCCCTCACTATCCGGGTTTGGAGCCGACTTCGGGGCGGGCCGGGAATCCGGTGGGCAGGTGTACCCGCAGTTGGACATAGATGGAGAGCATCGTTTCGTGGATATGGATATCGCGGTCCCCTTGGGCCTGATTGCCGTCGAGTTGGTCACGAACGCGGTGAAACACGCCTTCGCGGGTGTGTCGGACCCGCGAATCATGGTGGAGTTTCGTAATGAAAGCTCGTGGAACTACCTCACCGTGCGGGATAACGGAATCGGCATCTCCGAGGCCTTAATCAAGGGCGAACAGCAGTCCCTGGGACTCACCTTAGTACGCTCTCTGACCGGCCAGCTGCAAGGTGACATCTCACTGAGCTCGGGTGTCGGCACCTCCGTAACGGTAGCGGTGCCTGTCGGGAACGCCCATAGCAGCGAAAAGGCGACCGGGTGACTCCTTCCACCCGCGGATAGACCGGCACGGCATGTGCTCAGTTGGGGGTGTCGATGCTGCGTGCTCGTGCGTACATTTCGGAGACTATGTCTCTTACAAAGCAGTCCGCTACACCCTCGGGGGAGAACAATCATGCCTCGGCCCCTGTCGTAATCATTGGCGCCGGTATGGCCGGCCTAAGCGCCGCCCGGGAGCTAGAGTCGCGCAAGATCCCGGTTATCGTCCTCGACAAAGGCCGCGGCGTCGGCGGTCGAATGGCAACCCGGCGTGGGGAGGAGGCGCACTTCGACCACGGCGCGCAGTTCTTTACCGCTCGGAGTGAAATCTTTCGCCGGCGCGTGGACGACTGGGTTCACCGCGGCATTGCGACTCTGTGGACCGTCGGCTTCCCTCCCTCGCTCGACGCGGCCCGGGCGGCTTGGGAGCTCGGCGGTGACACCCCGAGCTCTTCGGCGGGTGGGTCGCAGTCACGCGCCTCCGGCGCGCAGCACCCCCGCTATCGGGGGAATCCCGGTATGACCGCCCCGGCTAAGGATATGGCGCAGGGCCTTGACGTGCGCGTGGGCACGCGAGTTTCACAGGTCCGCACCGCCGGTGACGGAGGCCCCGACGGCCCGCTCGAAGTCGTGACGGAGGACGGGACGGTCTTCGGCGCGGCGGCGCTTATTCTGACGCCGCCGGTTCCTCAGAGCGTTGCGCTGTTGGAAGCCGGGGGTGTGGCCTCCGCGGACACGCGCATTCCCGAGGGCGCCGGCGAGAGCTCGTCCGAAAGGCGCCTCGGGGACATCGTCTACGACAAATGCCTCGTGCTCCTGGCCCGCTTCGACGGCTCCCCGCAGTCCGGTGCCGCCACCGAGGGCCCGGAGCCGCTTATTCCTCCGCCCGGTGCGGTTCGAAAGCCGAGCGATACGATCGACTGGATCGCCGACAACGGGGTGAAGGGGATTAGCCCGAAGCCCGGGGCGCTTACGGTGCACTTCTCCCCGACGTTCAGCGAGCAGTACTACGAGGCGGATGATGAAGCGGTTGCCGCCGCCATGATCCCGGAGCTCCGCGCGCTCCTGGGTGTCGAGCCGACTGAGTATCAGGTAAAACGGTGGCGCTACAGCAAACCCCGGAAGGCGCTCCGCACGGAGGCCGCCGCCCTGCCGCATGAGCCGCGAATCGTACTGGCCGGAGACGCCTTTGCCGGCGCTCGGGTGGAAGGCGCGTTTCTCTCCGGATTGCGCGCCGCCGCGCTCGTTCGGGATGTCGAATCCGTCGGGTGGAGTGACGCATGACATCCCCTGCTGCGGCTTTTAACGATATGAGCCGGCGGGGAGCCCACGGGGCCGAGCCGCAGGAGCTCCGACTTCTGTCCGGCGCCGTTCCGCCCGAGCTGCTCGGGATCCTCTACCGAAGCGGCCCCGGCCGCCTGCGGAATCACGGCCTCGACTACGACCACCTATTCGACGGAGACGGCTTTGTTCAGCGCATTTCGTTCGAGCGCGGTAGAGCTCGCTACCATTCGCGCTACGTGGACACCCCGCAGGCTCGCCGCGAGGATGACGCCGGGCGGCCGTTGTACCGCAGCTTCGGCACCAATTTGCCGGGCGGCTTGTTTCGCAACGCCTTTCGCTTCCGTCTCAAGAACGCCGCCAACACCACTCCGCTGCCGCTGCCCGGGGCGGATCGAAAGCTTCTGACCTTGTGGGAGGGAGGGGCTCCGCACTGGATAGATCCCGACACGCTCGCCTACGGTGGGCATTGGCTCGGTGGCGGCGAGCTCGCCTCGCGCACCGCGGTCGAGCGGATTATGGGAAACGGCCGGCCCTTCAGCGCACATCCCAAGGTCATTCCCGGCAAGAGTGAGATCTTCAACTTCGGTCTTTCACCGGGTGTGATTCAGCGCCTTCTTCTCTACCGGATCAATGCCGAGACTGGTGCGGTGAACACTACGCAGTTTCGCCTGCCCCGGCTTACCTTCATGCACGACTTCGTAGCCACCGCCGAAGGCAGCCGCGTTTTCTTTGATGTCGGCGTCGCGTTTCATCTCCTCTCCGCCTTCTTCGGGCGCATTCCCCCCGCCGCCTCGGTGAGAGGGGATCCGGAAGCGGAGACGGTGATACGCATCTTCGACGCCTACGACCGCCAGTACGTCCTCTCCGGTCCGGCCGGCTACGTCTTCCACCTTCCCAACGGCTATCAAGAGCCCGACATCTGCGAGAAGCGCGGCAACATTATTGCCGACACCTGTTGGATGGAGAGCTTTCCGGATGCGGGTGATTTCAAGGCCATGATCAATAGCCGAGAGCCCGCCCATCCCATGCTCCCGAGGCTTACCCGGCACACCATAGATATCGATGCCGAAGCGCAGCGGAGCGAGGTCCTCAGCGATTACTTTCTCGAGCTTCCCATGATCAATCCGGCCTATCGCGGTTACGAGCATCGCTACATTTGGGGTGTCGCCGAGCCGCCCCACCGACGGCTCGCCGCCGTTATGCACGGTATCGCGAAGGTGGATACCCGGAAACGGGACACGCTGTACCGCGACCTCTACCCTCTGATCGTCGGAGAGCCGCAGTTCGCGGGCCCGGCCGTGGACAAGGCCGGGCGCGAGGCCGCGGAGGATGAGGGCTATCTTCTGGCCTTGGCCTTCGATCCGCGGGACGAGACGGGACTGTTGTTGGTCCTTCGGGCGGATACTCTGGAAGAGTCGGCGCGACTCTCCCTACCGGAGCCGGTGCCCCTGGGCTTCCACGGCTGGTGGGTGCCGCAGGGAGACACGCCGGCGCAAGCCGGAGCCGGAGCCTGAGCCGGCCCCGGCAAGGCCGCCGGCTGCTTGTTGCGAGGGGGTCAGCCCTTCGGGCCGAGCTCGGCGACTTCGCGGATCAGGGGGTAGGGGAAGAAGCCGGTGGAGTGCCCGTCGGACCATTTGATGTACAGTGCGTAGTTGCCCAGGGGGCGAACTTCTTCGGGCTTCACATCGTCAGGAATCTGGTCCAGGGAAACCTTGCGCTCACCGGTGAACTCATCCACGCAGACCGCGCATTGGCAGCTCGCCCGAAGGTCCTTGTTACGCACCACGAGACTCTCTCCGTCCGGCCACTGCAGCGAAATGGCGTTGTCGTCGTAGCTCACCTCGGGGACGTTCACTCCCTGGACATGCCTACCCAAACTCAAGAGGGTTTGAGTCGCCGCGTCGCTCACCGCATTGCTCGTGACCTCCTCGGTAAGTGCCACCCCGTACTCCTCGTGAGAGAGGGGAAGCCGCCCGATGATCTGCGTTCCGAAACGCTCCTGCAGGCGCTCGGCGCCGCCGGTGCCGAACACATCGTGCCGCGTGCCGCAGTTGTCGCAGACGAAGTAGGCCATGTTGTCAATGGAGCCGAGTATGGGCACGCTCACCCGGTCGAACATGAGCATGGCCTTGCCGACGTCCGCGTAGGCCAGCGCCTGCGGCGTGGTCACAATGACCGCACCATCAATATTCACCGACTGCGTGATAGTCAGCTGAATGTCCCCGGTACCCGGCGGCAGGTCGAGGAAGAGGTAGTCCAAGGTGTCCCACTGCACTTCGTAGAGGAACTGCTGAACGTACTTGCTCACCATGGGTCCGCGCATGACCGCCGGATTGTCACCGAGCCAGAAGCCGAAGGACATGACCTTCAAATCACCGGCCTGGACGGGCTTGACCATCTCTTGATCGGTGACGTCGAGCTCGGCTCCGTGAAGCTTGAAGATGGCGGGAACCGAGGGGCCGTATAGATCGGTGTCCAGAAGTCCCACCCGATAGCCGCGTTGTGAGAGCTCCTTTGCCAGCAGCGCGGCGACCGTGGACTTGCCGACGCCGCCCTTGCCCGAAGCCACGGCGATAATGTTCTTGACGTAGGCGAGTCCGGTGCGCTTTCCGCCTTGGCCCTCTCGCGTCGTAATCTGTTCCGAGATGGTCACGTTGGCCGTTGAAACCTCCGGAAGCGCTTCGAGACGCTCCGTGGCATCCTGCCGGATGGCGTCCGTGCGTGGTACCGACGGCGTTGTCAGCTCAATGGCAACCGTTACCACATCTTGATCAATGGTGATCTCCTTCACGAGACCCAGAGACACAATGTCCGCACCAATATCCGAATCTTTGATCCCCCGCAGGGTTTGTCGTATCTGTTCACGTGTTACTGCCACTATCTCCTCCGAATACGGGAGTCTAACGCGTCGGCGGCCGGACGGTCCATGAGCTTCGATCAGCGCCGGCGCTACGCTCCGGGGACCTCATGGGTGAACAGCCCGGGCTGCTCGCGAACACGGAATACCGGCTCGGTGAAAATCCGAGGGTTTTCGAGAATCCAGTGAAAGCGCCCCGGTTCCGCCCAGCTGCTCGAGGAGTCCATGACGACATCCACGAGCTCGACGCTGCCGATGATCGCATTGGCGTGGAAGAACGCGCCCTGCTTGTCCGAGCGGTAGTGGGTGTAGACGTCTTGGAGCAGGTTGTACTGCGCCACGGCGTAGTCGGACTGGCGCCGCTCGTTCTTCAGAAAGACGCTGATCCCGTTATCCACAATGCCGATGTACTCGTTCTTCTCTTCGAGGGCCTCAATATCACCCATGAGTTGATCGAACTCGTGGACCACGGGTATCGGATAACGTGACATATCCGGCATCCCCCGGAAGCTGACGCGTCCGCCGGAATGGACGTAGATCGTCCCCCGATAATCCGTGGACCAGGTGCGGTTGTCGACGTCCTTGATGCCGTAACAGACTAAGTACGACGCAGGGTTCGGAACCGAAAGACAGGTAAGTTGCATTAGACTCCTCGTTTCGATGGCACGTAAGGGCGCCGTGGAACCGCTCGGAGGAATGGAAAGCGGTGTCCGCGAACCGCGCGTTTCAGCGCGGGCACGTGGGCGCGCATGTCCGCGGCGCCTTGGTCCATCAGATCGGTTTGCCCCGACTTGACGGGGCTGCGGGACGCAATACCGGTGATCTCGAAGCCGACATCCGCGGTCGCCAAACTCCGCCAGAGTTGGTGAATTCCCAGCGTGCCGAGTTGCCACGTAACAACGCCGTAGGTTGAGCGCACACGTTCCGGCAAAGCCGCGAGTCCCAAACTGACCCCAATTGTAACGTCCGCGCCCATGGCTTGCACAACATCCACGGGCAGGACATCCATTGCACCGCCGTCTATGAGCTGCATGTCGCGGATCTCAACGGGTCTGAAGAAGGCCGGTACCGTGGCACTTGCCTGAACTGCACGGCCGACGTCCGGGAAGTCGGAGATAACCTGGGTGGTAAAGCCCGGTCGCCACCGAGTCTTGGGAGGCAGGAAGGCGTGCAAGGTATTCCAGTCAATGCGTTCGGCAACGCGCCGGGAGGTGAAGATCACCCGCTGATTGTTGGCAACGTCGCCGGCGACAACGGCCAAATCCACCGGCAAGTCGTCGAAGCTGCGGCCGTCGATCTGCAGATTAATGCGGTCTGCGAGGCGATTGTTGGACATTAGGCCCGGGGGGTCGCGGTCGAAGAGCTTGCGCACGGTGTCGCCGAACTCCACGACATCTCGGAACCAGTCGAACTCGACGGCGACCTCATCTATGGTCTCTTGATCAAGGCCCGCCGCGTAGAGTGAGCCGGCTACCGCCCCCGCCGAGCACCCGGCAATGATGCTCGGCGTGACCTGCGGATGGCGGCGCAACTCGCCGATAACGCCGTAATGCGCCATTCCCCGGGCGCCGCCGCCACCGAGAGCCGCCCCGATTCGGGGCCGGGTATGACCCTTACTTTTGGAAATCATCCTGGTCATGGGAGTTATCCTGGTCGTGTGGCTCATCCTGATCGTCGCGGCCGTCGTCCTCGTCGTCGCTATCCTCGTCTTCGCTGCCGTCGAGGACGGTAAAGGGCCGCACCTTGTTGTCGGGGCTTAGCGCTTCTTCCCGCAGCTCTTCGATGAGCGTCACGTTCTGAAAGGGGATCATGACGTGCTCGGCCTGTCCGAAGCTGCGACGCAGCTCATCCTGAGATGGATCGATGATCACGCTGTTTCCCTCGGGAAAGACTAAATCCCCGATCGAGACGAAGTACGGGTGTGTCATGTCGAGCTCGCGGGCTCGAAGCACGACCTCTTTACCCTTCCAGGAAAGATGGAGTCTATACAGTGACATTCTCTGCAAAAGATACGCGCGGGCCTGCGTTCCAATCAAGGCTAGCTTTAGGCTTAGGGCTCGCGGTGGACTAGCTCGTGTCGTACGCCTGCCGTTGTCGCAGCGTCGACCACGATCTCGATCGGCACGAGAAGGTCCACCGTCTCGAAGAAGCACACGCCCTCGTTACCCTCCCGGCAGTATACCAGGGATAGGCGCAGGCGCGCCGTGCCGGATCCTTCCCGGGCCTCCAGCGCAAAGCGTATCGGGAACTCCCCACCGGGTGACTGAACCTGCCGGCGTTCGGTCTCGAGGAAGGTCGGGAGCTCTTTTAGGGTCACCCCCGACGGCGCGTCGTCGTTGACCTTGAAGCCTGCGGGCAAGGCAATATCTACACTCAGCTCCCGCGAGCCCGGTGCAAGACGGATCGGCGGCGTCTGCAGCGTTGCAAGGTCCGCAGGCTCACGCGGTACGCTGTGCACCACCAGGGTGTCGGTGATTCCGGAGGCGAGGTCGATCATGCGTACGGCGTGGTTATTGGTGTCCGCCACCAGCAGGGTATCTCCATGCAGGTCCAAGCCGCCGGGCTCGAAGAATCGAGGGTCCGCGCCGTCGGCCCAGCCCGCGTCGCCGCCGAAGAGGCTAACTACTTCCCGAGTCTCCGGATCGAAGCGTTTGATCTTGTGGTTGTAGCTGTCGGCCAGATAGACGTACTCCCTCGCCGGATCCGCCGCGACGCCGAGGGGGTGCTGCAGCTTGACCTCGGGGCCCGTCCCGTCGACATCACCGAAGTCGAAGAGGCCGTTTCCGCTTCCCGCGACCGTCTCCACAAGGCCTTCGAAGGCTTGTGCCTTCGCGTCCGGCCTGCTGTGAGCACCGGTTCCGGCCTGCGGCGGCGGAGCGCCGGCGTAGGGGGCTCCCGGCAGCGAGAGGCGGCGGAGGAAGCTTGACTCGCTGTCGGCGAAGTAGAGCCGGCGGTCGAGTAGGGCGAGGCCGCTTGGTTGAGCCAGACGCGCTCGAAAGGCCGGGCCGTCGACCACCTGCTCACGGCCGTTCCCGGCGGCGTACTCCGCGACCCGGCGCTTCAAGTCGATCCGCCAGATCTGATGCGATCCCGCCATGGCGACGTAGAGCATGTCGTCGTCGAGCAGGAGGTCCCACGGGGATCGAAGCCCCTGCGTCGGCAAGGGGCCTGGGCGCGGAGGATAGCCGTAGGGCTTGATACCGGTTCCGGCGATGGTGTCTACCCCTTCGCCTCTGAGGTCCACGCGGCGAACGGCGTGGTTTGCGGTGTCCGCCACGTAGAGGATTGTGCCGTCCGGCGTGAGGGCCATGCCCCGCGGTTTGGACAGCTGTGCCTCCCGAAAGCTTCCGTCAGTGAATCCGGCGGTGCCTGCGCCGATCACGCGGCGCACGGCACCGTTGTCGGCATTGATCTCGAGAATGCGGTGATTACCGGTATCCGCGACGAAGATGCGCTTGCGATCCGGATCGCCGAGAACCTTCGAAGGAAACGAGAGCACGGTTTCCGACAGGCCGTCGCGGCTCGGCGTGAAGTCTGTCGGGCTGCGGTCGAGCTCGCCGCGCTCGTCGAACTCTTGGATGAGTCCGAGAATGGCGCGGTTGAACTTTTGGTAGAAGCCCTCGCCGGTTTCACGACCGGCCACATTGCCCGCCGGGTCGATCAGCACGAGTGTAGGCCAGGCCCGGACGTTCCATTCCTCCATGAGGCTGCGGTCCCGGTCGTTGATCACGGGGTAGGGGATCTCGTAACGACTGATCGTACGGCGGAGATTCTCGCTGCGGCCTTCGTTCTCGAACTTGGCGGAGTGAACGCCGATGATGACAAGACTGTCGTCGTACTTCTGCTGCAGCTCTTTGAGCTCGGGCAGGTTGTGGATGCAGTTGATGCAGCCGTAGGTCCAGAAATCCAAGAGGACGATCTTGCCCTTCAGCTGCTCGAGGCTGAGCGGATACTCCACGTTGAGCCATTCGAGGTCCGGCGGGAGGGGGCGGGCGGGGGTGTCGCCGGCGTAGCTTCGAGCGAGCCAGGGGTCGGTATGGCGGTCATCCCCGCGGAGCGGAGTGGCGCCGCCCTCATTCGGCATAGGGCTCGGCGTTCCGCCGGCGCATCCGGTCATGACGGCAAGAAGCAGCGCCGTCACGGCCATGGTGACGGCGACGGCGGTCGGTCGTGGCCTGCGTGGCTGCATCGTCCTATTGCCTCCAGTGGGGACGCCTTCGCGTCCGGGCTTCACGTATTCCCTGAAGATGATCATCTTTGAGGATGAGGACAAACGCCGCCACGGTATTCGTGTCCGCGGGGCGGGAATTGTAATCACGGAAGGAGTACGGCATGCAGAGCTTCGATCAGCTTCCCCGAAAGCTCCGGCAAATCGACGGGCGCGGCTACAAGGCCTACAAGGATCTATCCGGCTGCTACGATCACGGTGATTTCGTTCTGTGCATTGATCACGTGCAGAGCGATCCCTTTGCGCCGCCCTCACGGTGTCACCTGGAGCTTCCGGCTTCCACGACCGGACTGCCGGAGTGGAGCTACCGCAATCGTGTTCGACGCGTTGCCGCGGCGGACCTGCTTATCCGGCGCTTCGGGCGAGCCTGCACGAGCGTATCAAGCGGCGGTCGCGGCAGTGCAAAAGGCGGGACCGTGAGCGTGGTTCCCGTGGGCGAGGAGGTCCTGCAGCGGAGTGCCGCGGTGGTGGCCGGGGAGGACGCCGGAGACCCCGGATCAGTGGAGCTACGCTTCACCGTCGGTCTGCCGGCCTTCGGACGACGTATTGCCGGTCGGCAGGCGGCGGTCATCTTCGACGAGGAGCTTCCGGCCATTGTTGCTGAGAGCCTGGTGAAGGAGAGTATGGACTGGAACGCACTGCGTCGACAGCTGGAGAGCGTCGAAGACGCGGAAGCACTCCGGGGAATGCTCGGCGACGCCGGGCTTGTTGCCTTCGTGGCCGACGGTGCGGTGCTGCCGCGGCGCAGCGGTGTCGACGACCGGCCCATGACCGGGGACCGTGTGGTGCCATTCGAGAGCCCCGCGTCCATGCGCCGTGAGTTCGATCTGCCGAATCAGGGCAGCGTGGCCGGCATGGGCATCTCCCGAGGCGTTACCCTCATTGCCGGTGGGGGGTACCATGGGAAGTCGACGCTTTTGCGCGCCCTCGAGCGCGGCGTGTACAACCACATTCCCGGTGACGGCCGGGAGCTCGTGGTCACCGACCCCGCCGCGGTTAAGGTGCGCTCCGAGGATGGACGCCGGGTCGAGGGGGTGACCATCACGCCCTTCATCAACAACCTGCCCGGCGGTGCCGACACAAATGCCTTCAGAAGCGACGACGCCAGCGGTAGTACCTCGCAGGCCGCCAACATTATGGAGGCCCTCGAGATTGGGGCCGGCACGCTGTTGGTCGACGAGGACACCTCCGCGACCAACTTCATGATCCGAGACCACCGCATGCAGGAGCTGGTCTCAGGAGAGGATGAGCCGATTACTCCCTTCATCGACAAGGTGCAAGCGCTTTCGATTGATCGGGGCGTCTCGTCGGTGCTGGTTATCGGCGGCAGCGGAGATTACTTCGACGTTGCGGATGCGGTGATCGTCATGAAGGAGTACCGCCCATACGAGATGACCGAAGAGGCACGGCGTATCGCCGCGCGGCTCGAGACGGAGCGTCGAAATGAAGGTGGTCCGGAGTTCGGGGAGTGGCGCGAACGTTTGCCGGTTCCCCGGAGTCTTGATCCCAGCAAGGGCAAGCGAGACGTGAAGGTGCGCGCCCACGGCACTCGGGAGATCCAGTTCGGTCGTGAGAGCATTAATATGAACGGGGTTGAGCAGTTGGTGGACGCCGGACAGACTCGCGCCCTTGCGCACGCCTTGGTAAGCGTGAAGACGCTGCTCAAAGAGGGTATGTCACTTCGGGAAGTAGTGGATCGGATCGACGAAATGCTAAGGAGCGAGGGCTTGGATTCGCTCACCCCGCATCCAATGGGTGACGTGGCGGCCTTCCGGCGTTTCGAGTTGGCGGCCGCCGTAAACCGGCTGCGCAGCCTGTCGGTGCGCAGCCGGTGAGGCGGTTCTTACGACCTAGCTTCTGAGGATCTAGCTCTGGCCGAGGTTCCGCTGAATGTCGGCGCCCTCTTTCAGCTCGGCAACGTAATCCTGAACGGCTTGGTTACGCTTCTGCTGCGTCAAGTACTGATCGATCTGCCCTTGCGCTTCGGCATACGGGGTAGTTCCGGACTCGATCTTGTTCGTGACCTGGATAATGTGAAAACCGAACTGGGTTTCCACGACGTCGGATATCTCTCCTTCCTCGAGCTCGAACGCGGCCTCTTCGAAACCGGGAACCATCTGGCCTCGGCCGAAGGTACCCAGGCTTCCGCCCTGAGAGGCGCTCGGCCCTTCGGACTCCTCCCGCGCCAGTTCGGCGAAATCGGCACCGTTTTCGAGTTGCTGCTTCAGCTCCTCGGCTTTCTCGCGCTTCGCGGCCGTGGCGTCTTCACCTTCCACGCCCTGTGTCGAAAGGAGGATGTGACGCGCCTCGATCTGCTCACCCTGCTCGAAGAACTGCGGGTTGTTGTCGTAGAACTCCCGTGACTCCTCTTCGCTAACCGAGAAGTCTTGTCCGATCTCCTGAGTGATGAGCTGGTTGATTGCCAGGGAGCGTCGAATCTGTTCCCTCAGCTGATCGGGAGTTAGCCCCGCCTGAGACAGCGCCTGTTGAAACTGCTCGTCGGACTGAAAGTTACTCTTGGTCTGTTCGAAGCGGTTTGTAACCTCTTCATCCGCTACGTCCACGTCCTGTTCGAGGCTTTGCTGATAGAGCAACTCTTCCTCGATCAGGCTCTCGAGGACCTGCTGTTGGGATACCTGTTGGCCCTGTTGTGCAGCCTGTTGTTGGCTCTGGGCAAGGGTGGTTTCGAAGAACGATTGCTCAATGGGGGTGCCGTTGACGACCGCTACGGCCTCTGAGCCGTCGGCCGACTCGATTGGTGTTCCCTCCCCCTCGGTCTCGAGGTCCGAGGACTGGGACTCAGTTTCGGACTGGGCTTCTTCCTGATTGCCGCCCGCGAGAAGCAGGCCGGCAGACAGAAGGAGCAGCGCCAGGCCAAAGGCAATTACGCGATGCATTTGCATTACGACTCCTTGTAATGTCGGGTTTTTCCTGGATAGCAGAATTTGCGTGACAGGTTACCCGACTAGTACTGCCTCGTTGGAGTAGATGTCAACCGTGATCGACGTTGCGCGCGATTCGTGAGTAATCTGTAGCAAAGGAGTAGGGCTATGAAACGGGAAACAGCGACGATTGGCGGTGGATGCTTCTGGTGCATTGAGGCGGTGTATAAGCGGGTGGAAGGCGTCCTGTCCGTAACGTCCGGGTACGCAGGTGGAGCGACGCCCAATCCAACCTACAGAGATGTGTCGACCGGAGGTACCGGCCACGCGGAAGTAACTCAGATAGAGTACGATGCCGACGTCATCTCCTTCGGTGATCTTTTAGATATCTTCTGGAAAGCGCATGACCCGACAAGCTTGAACCGCCAGGGTGCGGACGTCGGCCCGCAGTATAGATCGATCATTCTCTACCACAGCGATCAACAGCGCCGAATAGCCGAGGCGTCCAAGCAGGCGGCACAGCCGCACTTCACGGAGCCCATTGTCACCGAGATCGAGGCGCTCGAAAGCTTCTATCCGGCGGAGGACTACCACCAGGACTACTACGAAATGAACCCGAGCGCCGGCTACTGCCGCCTTGTGATCGATCCAAAGCTCAAAAAGCTCGGTATGGCCTGAGCTCCGTTGACGCTTTTTGCCGTGGTCTTGTATTGTGTAGCAGACACCATGGCAAATTTCGATTCATTAGACCTCCTGGACCACCTTGAACGAATGGGCTCGAAAGAGCTGGACGACCTCGGCTTCGGAGTGGTCCGTATGGACCACCGCGGAAAGGTGCGGGCGTACAACCGAGCCGAGGCGGCGCTATCCGGAATGAAGCCGGAAGCCGTAATCGGGAAGGACTTCTTCGTGCAGGTTGCCCCGTGCACGAACAACTACATGGTTGCCGACCGCTACCAGCAGGACGGCGAGCTCGACGTCACGATTGACTACGTGTTTACCTACATGATGGCGCCGACACCGGTACGCTTGCGTCTCTTGAAGCGCGACGGCGCCCCGGAGCAATACCTGGTGGTTCGCGTAAGCGGCAGCTCGAGCACATGACCCGAGAGCGTCTCCTTCAGTTTCTCTATCAGACCCCTATCGGGATTCTCGAGCTTGACTCGGCAGGCAACGTGGGTCTCATGAACGCCTACGCGACCAGGTACCTTTTTCCGCTTGCGACGCACGGCACCTTCGGCAACCTCTTCACGCTGCTGGAACCATACCTGTCCGATCTCGCGGAGCTGGTGGCGCGGTTCGATCGGGACAGTGGAACCATTCTCAGTAACCGCCGCTTTTCGGTCCCCTTTGGCCCCGGGGAGCGCATCACGCTGTCGCTGTCGATCGACCGGCTCGATACGACGCTCTACATGGCCATACTCGCGGATACGACGGAGCTAGTGAAGCAGGAAGAGCGTGCGCGGGACGCCCAGGATGAGGAGGCCGCGCAACGGGGGCGGATGGAGATTGCGAGCAGTGTGCTGCACGACATAGGCAATGCCATAACGGGACTCAGCAGCTCGGTGTCCCGTCTGTTGAGCGATGAAGAGTGGCCGGAAATTCAGGAGCTCCAGCGTCTGCAGGGCTTGCTGGAATCGCAGTCGGAGGCCCTGAGCGAAGTGTTGGGTTCGCGTCGTGAATCCGCGCTTCGAGATTTCCTCCGCGAGCTGATCGAGAACTTGTCCGAGCGGCGCGGCGAGCTCATGGAAAGCTATCAACATTTGGCGAATACCGTGGGGCATATATCCGAGACGCTTGCGCTACAGCGGCAGTACGCGTCGGAGTGGGTGTCTCAGGAACGCCCCACGGTTTCGCTGGGAAAGCTTATTGCGGATGCCGTCGCCATGCAGCAAGCCGGCTTCGAGAAGCGGGGCGTTAGGCTGTATACCGAAGAGGGGCAGGAAACAGGGCGAGACCTCAGCGAGACTGAGCAAGCAAGCGTCACGCCACTTAACGTTGCAGGAGATCGAACCAAGCTCGTGCGGGTGTTCGTGAACATTCTCAAGAACGCCGCGGAGGCGTTCGACCGGGACGCTCCGGCGGCGGAACCCGCACGGGCTGAGAGATGGGTGGTGGTCCGCCTGGCGAGGGATGAATCCGGCGCAGCTCAGGTGCGCATTGCCGACAACGGAAGCGGTTTTGCCGCGGCCGA
>CAYFQV010000047.1:0-1615 GCA_964345195.1 uncultured Spirochaetaceae bacterium | reverse complement strand
GATGAAGAAAGCATTCGAAACAGCTTCCGGGAGATCCTCGTGCCGCGGCGCCGGGATTACTCGGAACTGCGAGAGGCAAGCGCCGAGCTGTTCGGAGACGACACGCCGCGGCCGGCGGGCTCGGAGACCTTTCAAGCCGAGCTCCACGAAGCCGAGAGTGGCGCTCGCGGCTTGGATCTCGTGAAGGAGGCTGTCGAGGAGGACCGGCCTTACGCGGTGATCTTCGTTGATATGCGCATGCCGGGATGGAACGGCCTCGAGACGGTACAACGCATTCGCGAGCACGACAGCCGAGCCGAGGTCATCTTCATTACAGCCTACAGCGATTACTCTATTGAAGACGTGGTGAGTAAAGCCGGCGCGAACGTGGGATACCTGACCAAGCCCTTTGCCCCGGAAGAGATTCGGCAACTTTCAACAAAGGCGATCTACGAGTGGAACAAGACGCGGGGTCTCGAGGACTTGATCCACGTCATCAGTGACCTTCGGGCGACCAAGGCGGAGCTCGATCTGCTGCTTCACAACATCCTTCAACAGGTTGCCGATCTTGTAGGTTCGAGCTCGGCACTTCTTGCCGTGCGCAATGGCGATAACTACTCGAAGCTTATCGGTATTGGAACGTTGGCCGACGACGAGTCCGCCCTCCGTCAACTCGAGGGCTTGACGGCGGTTCATACGGACCAAATCCACCAGGGAGAGGATTACATCTACTTTCCCATGGATCGCTACGGTGTGTTCGCCCTCTTCGAGAGTGACGCGGGTCCGCTGCGAAAGGACCGGATATACATGGTGCAACTCTTTATCGAGCAGGCGACTCAGGCCATTCGCAACGCCGAGCTCCAAGAAGAGCTCCTGCGGCACGAGCGGCTCTCAGCCATGGGAAAGGGGGTGAGCGTGGTTGCCCACGACCTACGTAGCCCCCTCGGAAATATTGTGTCGCTTCTCGAGCTGATCGAGGCGGATTACGGCGCGGATGAGAACCTCCGCTCCTACCTATCTATGATCCGTAGCTCCGCCGAGAGCGCGGGGAGCATTGTGAACGACATACTGGATTTCACGCGAGATACCCGCGTTATTGGGACCCCGGTGAGCATGGGTGACATCCTCAGTCGCGTCGACCGAGATATTCGCGAGACTGCGACCGACAGCGGGGTTGCCGTTAGCTACTCTGATTCGGAGACCTCGCTTGTGCTCGTTGCCGATGAGAGCAAACTGCAGCGTGTGATCAGCAACCTTGTTCGAAACGCACTCGAGGCGATTGCCGAACACTGCGCGGCCCCGACGGAGCACCACGTCGAGGTCCACGCACGGGCGGATGGAAGCGACGCCGTAATTGAGGTTGTGGATGACGGACCGGGGCTGCCCGCTCAGCTGTCGGGACAGCTCTTCGTACCATTCGCCACCGGCGGGGCCAGGGGCGCTACCGGCCTCGGCTTGCCGATAGTGAAGCAGTTCGTCGAGGCCCATGAAGGGACCGTTGACTACCGGAGCTCCGGGGAGGGCACGCGTTTCATCATTCGGCTGCCGGAGCGAGTCCAGCACGCACGAGGATAGTCCCGCTCGTGGCCCGGCGGGACGTAAACATCGACCTATTGGATTTCTATCTGATAGTGTT
>CAYFQV010000046.1:0-21465 GCA_964345195.1 uncultured Spirochaetaceae bacterium | reverse complement strand
CCCGGCGCCGCCGGCTCATCCGGACCCTTCGCGAACCTGGAAGCCCTCGTCCAGACCCGCTCGGCGAGAGTAGATGAAGCCGCGCTGCGGGAGATGAAGCTCACCGACGGCGCTTGACGTGCTTCGCTCGGTGGGGGCGGGATACACGAAGTCACCCGGCACGACCGCCTCGAGGTAGTCGAGGTTCATGAAGTTCACATAGAAGAGCAGGCGTTCGGCTTCATCGTCCCGGGTCTCAGCAGGCTCGAGATGTGTCGGCGATTCCAGGAGTGCCGTATAGGTTAAGGGGTGCGGGTACTTCACCCGCGGGTCCGTACTCCCCGGATCCATGGGCACGCCCATGAAGACGGTAAGGCTCTCGGTGAGGCCGAGCATGTCGATCACCGGCGCCGGCGCCGCATCCTTGGTCCAGCCCGCCTTGATCGACTCGCCGAGCTCCGTTAGCAGTTGGCTCAAGGAGTTGTAGCGGCCGGGAAGACGTTTCAACCCTCCCCCGATCATGAGTACGCCGCTGTCTCCAAGGTAGATCGGCGGTACGCCGAGGGTCATTTTCATGCCCATTCGGCGCGTTCCTTCCGGCTCAACAAGCATCCGGTACAGACCACCGCCGGTGCTAATCAAATACTTGGGATCGACCTGTGACTTGAAAAAGCGGCGCAGCTCGGAGCTATCCGGGGTGAGTCGCTGCCAGGTGCTTGAGTCCGCAGGGCCCTCCCTGAGCTTCGCGCCGAACCGAACGCTTGATCCTCGGTGTCGGAAAAAGTCCGCACCGATTGCGGCGAAGGTCGTGAAGTCCGTCATTTCGGGAGCCATGTGCATGAGAGCCTCGCCGCCTTCAACCCGCCGCTTCAGCGCCCAATCGATGAGCGCAGCGTTCGCGTGCCGGGACAAGTCGAGACTGAGCTTGGAGCGAAAGAGCCGAACCGGCCCCTCCGTACCCGCCGTCGTACCGCTGGAGACGAAGGTTAGGCCGGCGGAGGAGCGCCCGACGATCCCACCGGGTGGGGCGCCGGCACCGGTATTGGATCCGGGTTGAAGCTCGGCAATCAGGCGCTCCCGCTGGCCGGCGCCGCGAAGATCGTCGGAGTGGATGCGAAGCCGTGCCAGGTCCTCCAGGACAATGTCGGAGCGTAGGCTAGCTCTGTTGTCGGTCAGGCCGCGGTTGCGGAAGAGTCGGTGGTAGTAGCCGTGATAGTCGTGGCGCAGGAAAAACTCCAGATAGGGATAGAGCAGCTCTTCCTGCAGCTTCCGGGTCTCGGCGAGGGTACCCCGAAACAGGCTGTCGGAGCTCAGAAGCTCACGCAGCTGTCCTACATATTCATCCTCGGCGAGCTCGGCGGGTACGTTGCTCAAGTCTTCCGGTATGCCGTGCCCGGAGAAAGGCCCCTGCATGCTGTACTCCTTGCGGTGTCCATCCTGACCGGAGGCTACCGAGCTGCGCCCGCTCTGTCAAAGCGGTGCGGGGCCCGCTTGGGCGCGCCGGACGTGCGGGGTGAAGCGGGCACGCCCGTGGGCGGTGGGCACCGCCGCAACTGGTGGGTGGGCCGGGGCCGGCCGTTCCGATCCACCGGCACCACCGCGGAGCACGCCCTTCTATGGGATCTCCGGCATGTAGCGGGCGTACTCAATGTCGTCCGCAAGGTAGCCGACAACCGGATCTCCTGAGGTGTCGAAGCCAATGTTCACCCGCTTGAACTGGACAATTCCGCCGGCAGGCTGGTCGTTCGCCGGCACCGTGTGAAACTCCCAGTCACCGGTAACCTCGCCGGACGCGTCCACCCCCGGTGTTACGTCGACAGCGGCATCTCCGAGAAAACGGGCCAGCTTCACCGAGTCGCGGGTACCCGTCTGCGAGTTGTTGTAGTAGCCAATGTACGGCTGTCCGGAGCGCACCGCGATGTCGGTCCAAAGACCGACCGAGAGATTGGCATCCACGGTGACCTCCTCAGGCGTCGTGTCCTGATAGTCGTCCAGCCGTATGTACGCCAAGTCGGCGCCCGATGAGTCGTGCGCCGCGATGTGAATCGGGTCCGCCGTGCCGGCGTTACCGTCGGTTTCGACGGCCAGGGATACGTAGCTTCCGACAAAGGAGGAAGAGATAACCTGCGGCGTGGACCAGTAGAGCGCTTGCGCGGGGTCTGCACCGTCCAATGCTTGGGGTGTGGTGTTGTCGGCCTGAGAGGAGTAGACCAGCTCGAGGCGGCTCTGTGCCTCATTGTAGTATGTAATCACGACGACCCCGTCATCACTACGTCCCATGTCGAAGTAGGAGCTCGCGTTCGTGGTAACGACGTGGCGCGTCCCGTCGCCGGCAGTGACGTTGTTGAGGTCCCCCATGTTAATGCCCCCGGTGTCGTTGAAGCTAGTTGTTACCCCGCCGCCCGGAGCCTGCCCAACCTGTACGTTCCGGAAAATGATGGTGTTTCCGGTCTGTGCTGCATCCGCGAACGCCATATAGACGCTCGCCGCGGTGCCGCCGGATACGCTGTCACCTGAGGCGATCATCCGCGGATTCTTGTAACGTCCCACCAGCAACTCCGGATCGTAATCCAACTCGTCCATGACGACAGCGTCGTTTCCAGCCTGGTTCGCATAGTCACCGTTGTATCCCGCCCAGTAGACGGTGGTAGCGCCGCCGTTGTCGGTGTAGCCGGCTCCCCAGTTGCCGGGATAGTCCGGGGCGTACTCACCGTAAATGTAGTACTGCTGCATGGAGTTGAAGGTCGACGAGCTCAGCTGATGGTAGATTCCGGCGTCATCCCGAGCCAGAGCGTAGTACTGAAACCCGAGTCCCCGAATGAGACCGTACACGGTAGAGGTCACCGTACCGCCTAGGCCGGATTCGCCGGTAATCTCCCCACGGCTAAACTGGAGGTCGTCGGCGGCGCTGTCGTTGATGTACCCGAAGACCGGGTACTCGCCGTCCATCAGCATCTCCGGATAGTAGCCGTTGACAAATCCGGTGTCGAAGACGTCGAAGAACGTCAGGTATCTGTCGTCCGTCAAGGTGGGATTGTCCTGCTCGCTGCTTGGTTCCTGGTTGTACGCCACCAGGTTGTCGTTATCGTTGTTCATAGTCGGCATTGGGTCGACCGCGCTCCCGCCAACCACGGATAGGTAGCCCGATCGGGTGCCGTTCTTGCGCACCGTAACGCCGCTGTAGTCGGCCTCCACCGATTCGACGGTCAGCGCATCTCCGAGGAGGGTCGTTCCATCACCATCGTCAATACCGTCAGTGTCGGAACTCAGCCGAACGCCGTCGGCGATCGGATTCAGGTTGAACCCGGAAACGGCGATTGTGTCCGCGCCGCTGTCACTGATCTGCACGCTGTACGTACCCGTTGCGCCACGGATGTTACGGTCGCTCACTCCGGTCATGTCGGTCGACACGCCGGAGATATAGGGCACCACGTCGAAGCTGAGTGCGTCCGTAGCCGTATTCGCAGCGGCGTCCTCCACCGTGAAAGTAAGCGAGAAATCCCTCCCGACGAGATCGGGGTGAGATGCCGTATCCCACTCGAACGTCCAGTTGAAGACGTTGCCGTTCGCGTCGGTGAGGTAGTTGCCGCCGTCAACCGCGAAGCTCCAATCCGTTGCGCTGAGAGCCCCCGCACCGTTGCGGTCGTAGATGTCGAAGGCGGCGCCGGCGCCGTTTCCACCGTCGTAGCCGGGGATACTCGCGCTGATACGGGAGACAATCTGGTTGTCCTCGGTCTTGCCGCGGAAGATCACCCGGCCCGAGAGATCGGCGTCGTCATCCACCCCGTCGCCGTCGGTGGTTCCGTTGTCGTAGCGGCTGTCCGAGGCGTACTCGAGGTGCCCCAGGAGCGTGTCACCGCTTGTGGCAATGTTGTCCTCGTATGCCGCCACCGCCTGCGCGGTCTTGGCCGCATCTTCGTCGCTTTCGTTGTAGCTTTGCCCGAAGGGCGCCACACTCAACGTCGGAGCAATCTCATCCACGTTGTCGATCGAAAGATTGACCGTGACGGCGGCGGTGAGCTCATCAGTCTTGTCGGCGTCGTCGCTGGTGGTGGAGTCGAATACCTCGATTAGGAAACTCTGATCGTCCGCGCTTGTCGATTCCGGGAACCCGGAGCTGTCGATGACCAGGGTGCTGTCGGTGAGAGTAGCGTTCTGCTCGGTACCGCCGTAGGTTACCGAGTAGCGCAGGGTCCCGTTTCCGCCGACGGCATTAACGCCCACGTAGAGGCGATCGTTGCGGGCGGTATAGCCGGTGGCGCTATAGCCGCCGGTAATCGGTGAGGTGCGCTCGTCGGCCTCCACCGTGCCGCTGTCGTCGAGATCGGTGCCCAAGACCACCGAGTCAATGCTCGGTTTGTTGTTCGCCACGAAGGCGGAGACGGTACTGCTCGTGCGGTTATCCGCGAAGTCTTCGGCAATGTAGGTGATGGTAACCGCCCCGTCGTCCACCAGTGTGGAGTCGAAGAGGCCGCTCCAGTTGTAGGTACCCGCGGCAATGGTCAGGAACTCATCGATTCCGTCCCCGTCTCCCGCGGAACCGCCGTCGTTGCCGTCCTCGAGTCGATTGTCGATAACCATCCGGTAGTCGTCGTAGGTTGTATTGCCCTCGTCGAGGACATCCGTTTCGCTAAAGCCGGCCAGGCTGCCGCTGCCGTTCTGCAAGCGCACAATCTCGCCCGCCGCGTTGGTGAGATAGACTATCAGCCGGTCGATCCCGCTAATGGTTCCGTTGTCTTCCACGGTACCCTTGAGCTCCGCCCCGGTCCCAACGATCTCCGTCCCGCCGGTGTAGCTAAGGTTGCTGGGATCGACGTTATCGACGTTGAAGGAGATCAAATTCTGATTGGTGAACGGGCTCGGTGTCGTCACATCCTCGGCGGTAACCTTGATGCTCATGGAGCCGGCGCCGTTTAGATAGAGCCCCGGGGCTTCGGTATCGATCGGTATGCTGATTCGATAGCTCCCGGGGAAGGCGGCGTCGTAGTCCACATCCCCGGTACCGATCAGATCAACGCTAATGTCCGCCGCTCCGTAAGGGTTCGGCGTGGTCTGCACGGTCGTCGTCGTGCTGCCGGGCGTCGCCGCCCCGGTCGGGTCCGGGTTGTCGTAAATGACGGTATTGTCGAGAAGCGGACCCTCGTTACTGAAGATAATACGGTCGAGGTCGCTCTCGTCCCGGACGATTCCGGTGAGGAGCACCGTCCCGCCCACGGTTTGCCCACTTGTCAGGCTCATGTCGTCGAAGCGCGGGAAGCTCTTGTTGAAGGTTACGGAGTTCTCCACAGCCGCGCCGGGGATACCGTCACCCAGAGTCTGCTTGTAGTCCCAGGCACGCACCTTGTAGCTGATGGTCCGGGTAGTGTCGCCGCCTGTCGGGTCGAACTCGCCGGCCTCGTTGAGATTCGCGCTCCAACTCGTGTCACCGTCGGCAAGGTACCAGTTGACGCCGTCTGCATCCGTCTCATCCAGGGTACCTTCGCTCCAGGTGTCGTCGCTGTAGTCGCCGTTGTCATTCGCGTCGATCGCGATCTGCACCTTCTCCACGAACTGCCCGTCGAAGGCCGAGCCGAAAACGCGCACGAAGCCGCCGACGGTCGCGCCGTCCTCCGGCGACAGGATGTCCACTTCCGGGCGATCCTGCTTGGGATCGATGCTTACGGTGTAGCTCGTAAGGTAAGCGGTGTTGCCGCCGGCGCCGCCCTCACCCGCCGCGTCAATGGCGCGGACATAGAAGGTAAAGTCCCAGAGGTCGGTCCAGGTCTCCCCGGCATCTTCCACCCCGTCTTCGTCGGTGTCGCCGGTGTTCACGCTGTAGGTGTTGTTCGCGTAATCGTTGATGTTTGCGAAGTCGAAGGACCAGCTCGTGGTGCCCGGCACCGCGTTCCAGACACTGCCCGCAAGGTCCCCCGGGTCAATCTGCTTGCCGAGACCGACGGCGATCGACGCCACGCCGGCGCCGCCCGCGTTGTCCGCGGCGGTTCCGGCGATGGTCACCGGCCCGTAGACATCCGAGCCGTTGGCGGGGGCGGTAACATCAATAGTCGGCGCAGTCTTATCTACGTTTATCTGTCGGGACGCAATCCTCGTATTACCTACCGAGTCGCTTGCCTGCACGTAAACCGTGTGGGCGCCGTCGGCAAGATCTCCCTGCGGAATCGTGAAGCTCCAGTTATCGTAGGGCGTAGCTATGGGCGTCGTGCCGCTCGAGAAACCGTTGTCGTCTACCTTGTAGGCGAGCGCCGTGATCCCGGTCTCATCTCCGGCGGTCCCGGTAAAGTCGAAGGCGTTGTTCGAAGACCAAGTAATGTTCGCATCCGGCGTGACGAAGGCTGCATCCGGCGCCTCGGTATCCAGCTGGAAGTCGATGCGGCCGGTATCCGCGCGGCTGTAGTCGCCGGCGGCGTAGTCCTGGCCGTTGTTGTCGACGGTGTCGATCGCGCGAACTCGGATGCCCCGAAGCCCGTTCCCGGCGGAGTCCAAGACAATCCGCCAGTCCACGTCGTCGTCGCCCAAGCTCCCACGGGTGAGGGTCACCGCCTCACTGCGGTCCGGCGTCGTGCCGCCACTCCCGGCGTCCCAGGTGTCGACAATGATGCTCGCCACACCGTCGTCGTCGGTTACGGTCCCGTCGATCGTTGTGTTCGTCAGAGTCGTGCTGCCGTCGGTAGCGACGGTGTCGAAGGTGATCGCTGGATTGTCGCTACTCTGATCTACCTGAAAGACCAGGTCGTTTCCGCCGGCGGTGCTGTAGCTGTTGCCGGCGTCATCCGTGACGATTGCGCGAAGGCTCACCTCCTCCACGCCGCCGCCGAGGTCCTCTGCGTAGCTCATAAGGGTGGCGTTTCGGGTATCGAAGCCGCTGATACTCCAACTCGTAGTCCCCGAGACGGTACCGGTAGGCAGAGTCCGCTCGGTTCCGCCGGTATCTACGATTCGAAACTCCACACTTGCTACGGCGGTATCAAGGTCTCCCGTGTTTCCCGAGATACTGATGATGTTGTTCTGGGTGGAGCCGGCGGCAGGTGCGGCAAAGCTCACCGTCGGCGGGGTCTTGTCCACGAGGACCGACACATTACGCTCTCGCGTGAAGCCGCTCGAGTCGGTCGCTTCGAGAAAGACCTCGTAGGTCCCGCTTCCGTCCCCGGCACCGATAGAGGTGTCAATAAGCTGACTGAAGGGCTCGGAGGAAGTTCCGTTCCCGGGCCCAATGATGTCGGTCCAGCCAATGATTTCCGCTCCGTCCCGTTCAACCCGGTACTGCAGATGATCAACGTTTCCGTTGTCGTCGCTAACGGTTCCTTCGACCGTAAAATCCCCGTTGAAGACGCTGTCTTCCGCCGGGGTCAGACCGGTGATCTCCGGCTCCTCCGTGTCGAAGATGAAGCCCACCACGGCAGTGTCCGAAGTCACTCCGGCCACGTCGGTGGCGCGGATCTCCAGGTCCTTGGAGCCGTCGCTCCCGCTGCTGATGGAAAAGCTAAAGCTCCGAGAGGTCTCGGCGCCGGTGACACTGATATCCGTCCAGGATCCCCAGGTAGTCCCGTCGTCGGGGCTGTAGCGGTACTCCACCGTACCCGGGTCACCGGAGACTCCGTCGTCGTCGACAATGGAGCCGCTGACCGACACGTTCACCTGTTGGACGGTTTCTCCGTCGCTGGGCGCGGAAATGGTGACCTGAGGCTTGTCCGTTGCCTGGTCTACGTTGAGCGTAAAGGTCTCTACGCCGGCATTGCCGTTCTTGTCGATCGCTTGGAGATCCACGGTGAGCGGACTGCCGTCGGGATAGGCGGTCGTGTCAATGCCGCTAATGCTGAAGCCGGCGTTGACGGGCAGGCTCGTATAAGCGCCCCCGTTCAAGCGGTAGGCAAGGCTCTGGAGATTTCCCGTCCCCTGATTCTCGCTCACAGTACCCGACAGGCTCATGATGCCGTTCGCCGTAGCGCTTTGGGTACCCGTGTCGAAGTTGATCGAGGGGCTCGTCGCGTCGAAGGAGATAGTCGGAGCCTGTCGGTCGAGATTCACCGTCTTGGTGAGTTGCGAGCTGTTCCCGGCAAGGTCGGTAAAGCTGAAGCGGTAGTAGTAGGTCCCGTCGCTCTGTGACGATACGCTTCGCGTCCAACTCCAGGTGCCGGCCCCGGCGTCGAAACTCGCCGTTGCCGGGTCCGCCGCGCTGAAGCTGCTGTTGTCGACACTGGTCTCCACCGTGACGGATGCAAGGCCACTGTCGTCGGTGAAACCGCCGTCCAGGCTAAAGTCTCCGTTCTCGAAGGCCGTCGCCGCGCTACCACCGGTAACGGTCACGGCCGGGCTCGCTTGATCCAGGCCGAAGGGAAGGGTCGTAACGCTCCCGTCATTGCCGGCATCATCCAGCGAGTACGCGTGGAAATCCCGCTCTCCGCTCGCGCCGATCGCAAGACTCGCGGACCAGTTGCCGGTCCCGTCAGTTGAGACGCTCTCCCACGCGGCGTCGCCCTTCGCCGGAGCGCCGGCGCCGCGAGCTGTTTCGCTGTAGTAAACCGTTTTGACACCGGAACCGCTTCCGTCGGAGGCGGTTCCCGAGAAGATGAAGCTGCTGTTGTTCAACCAGTCACCGCTGCCCGGCGTGGATACCGCAGGCGGCGCCGGCGCTGTGGTGTCGATCGTAACAGTGCGCGTGACGACCGTCTCTTTGCCGGAAGCATCCTGCACGGTGATGGTATAGAGATACTCCCCATCGTCCGCGCTGCCGCTACTCGGCATATCCGCCAGACTCCAGGTATCGCTCGTGCCGGAGACGCTCGTATCCTCGACCGTCGAGGCCGGCCCGCCGTCAACGGACTCGCTAATACGCAGGCTCGCCAGGGCGTTGGTATCACTCACGCTGCCGGACAGATCAAAGAGGGCCGAGCGGAAGACATCCCCGCCAAGGCCGGTTTCAGTCAGCTCCGGGAAGTTTCGATCCACCATGAGATAGATCGGGCCGACGCTCTGCTGCGTTGCGGGGAGCCCCTCCTTTTCGGACGCGTCATCTGAGACACGAAGGTAGAACGAGGTTGTTCCCTCCGCGAGCATGGTGGGATCGTAGAGGTCATGGTCGGTGCTTACCGTGACGCCGTTCGCCGGGGCCGCGTCTCCCCCGTGGTTCACCGTCTCCCATGAGCTGTTGTCCCCCACGGAGATCTCCAGGGACGACACATCCACGGAATCATCATCCTGTACGCTAAAGCGCAGCAGACCGTTGGACTCAATCAGGTTCTTGAAGGAGTCCGCCGCCGTGGTGGCCGTGCCGTCGAGCGTAGCGAAGGAGATGCTCGGGGTGTCCGAAGCTTGACTCACCGCCAGGTCCTGGGCTACTTCCACTGCATTGCCCGCGCGGTCGGCCGCCCGAACCCAGAGCTGTGAGACCGCCTCATCCGTCAGGCTTGCGCTGTAGGGGCCGCTAGCGTTCACGAAGACGTTGTCCACGGCCGCGGTGGTATCAATGTCGAACAACGGGGATGTCCGGGAGCCGTCGACGAGCGTGTAGTCGCCGTCGGCGGGAGTGTCGCCGGCCGGCAACTCCGGGACCAGCGCCCATTCGAGCGTATCAAGCGCAACGTCATCGGCCACGGCCGCTCTAACATCGATCTTGCCGTTCACGGTGTTCTGCCCGAGCACCGGCACAATGGAGGTATAGGAGGCGTTCGGATCCACCGTGTCCATGACGATGTTGCGGGTCAAACTCGCCGTCTTGCCGACGGCGTCGGTGGCGGTGACGCTCACCTCGTAGGAGCCGTCGCCGAGGCCGGTCGAGAGTGAGGTCGACCATGAGGTGTCGCCGTCGGTGTCGTCCAGAAGTGTCACCGCGCCGGCACCGTCCTTGCGGTAGGTAACGACCACACTGCTCACCCCGTTCGCATCCGAGCTACTGCCGCCCAAGGAGATGTCCCCGTTGCGATAGGCGGTCGACGCGCTTGCAACGCCGGATGCCGTTTCCGTAAGAGCAGGCGCCGCCAGGTCCACGTCGAAGCTGCGGCTCACCGTGCTGCCGGTATTGCCGGCGTTGTCCCTACTACGCAGCTCCAGGCTCAAACCGAGCCCTTCGCTCAGCCCGTTCAGCGCGATGTTCCAGCTACTGCTTCCCGTCGCATCCGTCCAGGCACTCCAGCCGCCGCCGTCGTTCAAGCGATACTCAACGCCGGCCACGCCGCTTCCGCTGCCGTCGGCGGCGGTGCCGCTCACGGTAAAATCGGCGGTTGATAGGAGAGCACCGTCGTTGACGCTGATGTCCGCCAGACTCGGCGCCGTGGTGTCCACCACGACGCTTCGCTGCAGCTGTGTGGTGCGTCCCACGGAGTCGGTGCCGGTGATCGTCACGTTGTAGCTTCCGTCACCGTCGCCGATCGGTACGGTTTGGCTCCACGAGGGTGCGGGCGAGGTGCCTGCGTCATAGCTCAGCGCATTGCCGGAGAGGTCCACCGGATCCCCGCCGGGACCAATCACGGCGACCGTCACCGGAGTCGACGGAAGGCTCAAGCTATCGTCGATCGTTCCCGAGATCGTAAAGGCGCCGTTTCGATAGACCGTGCCGTCGTAGCCCGGGTCAACATCTACCGCCGGATCGTTGCGATCCACCGTAAAACTTCGGCTCCCCGAAGCCGAGATGTTGCCCGCCCGATCCCGCGCACGGACATACAGCGTCTGCGAGCCCTCTCCGAGGTCCGCTCCCGTCGGCCCAATGTCGATAGTCCCGAACCAGTTGCTCGTGCCGTTGACGCTCTGCCAGTTACTCTGGTCGAAGCTGTACTCCACCGCGACGACACCGCTTACCGTAGCGCCGCCGGCGCCGTCGTCCGCACTGCCGCTGGTCACGAGCTCATTAACCTGATAGCCACCCGGCAGGGGGTCAATGCTCGGTGCCGGCGGCGCGGTTTCATCAATGAGCACGGTGCGAGTGAGCTCGCTTGTACGACCCGCAACGTCGGTCGCGGTCAGGGTGTACTCCCAGAGTCCATCCTTGCCGCCGTCGCCGCTCAGGGTTTCTTGGTAGCCATAGGTCTCGTTGGTGGTGCCCGAGAAACTCTGCTGCAGTAGCGTACCCTGGTCGGTGCCGTCTTTCACCGCAGTGATCTCGAGGCCGACCAACTCATTCGTGTCCGAGGCCGTGCCGGAGAGAGTAAAGTCCGCCGAACGGATCTTCCGCGCCGAGGAGGGGTCTCCGGGATCCAGTCCCTCTTCAATGAGCATCGGAGCCGCCTCATCGTAGAAGAAGCTCACGCTTCGGGTGCTCGGCGGGTTCACCGCCTGCCAGGGCTCCGGGCTGTCGCCTGCCGGAGGAACTTCGCCTGCGCGTAGCATCAGTGTCTTGGAACCCTCTCCCGTGCTGCTGAAGTTCACGTCTTCCACACTCCAGTTGAGACCGCTCAGCGCTACGGAGCTCCAGCTGTTTCCGCCGTCGCTTGAATACTCGAGGTCGTCCACGCCGCGACCGCTTTCGTCGGTCACCTGCCCCTGGATGGTGTAGCTCGCATCATCCACGAACTCGCCGTCGACCGGGCTGCTCACGGTCAACACGGGGCTCGCCGTGTCGATCACAATGGTCCGCCGTAGCCGCGCGCTTGTGCCAATGTCGTCGCGTGCCTCGAGGATAAGCTCATACGCGCCGTCGCCGAGAGAGACCGGGAGAGTTGTCGACCACGATAGGCTCCGCGTCGCACTGTCTCCGCTACTCGTTTCTTCGTGCAAGGTAACCGGGGCGGCTCCGTCCTTCTCGTAACGGACGACGAGCGAATCCACTCCGAAGCCGTCGGTAACGGTGCCGCCGAGCGGAACGTCGGCGCTTACGTAGGAGGTACCGTCCCCGAGTCCGGAAGCGCTCTCGTTGATGGCCGGAGGACCCGCGTCGATCGTAAAGACAAGACTGAAGGGCTCGGCCGCCTTCCCGGCCTCGTCTTCCACGGCCATCTCGAGCTCGTATTCACCACCGGCGTCCGGAAGCGACACCGACCACTGCCGGGTAAGAGCGGTATCCTCGGTGGCGGCGGAGGGATAGAGTGCTCCCGACTGCAGGGCAGGCGTGGTCCGGTCGCCGTCGGCATTGATCTCATAGAGGTCGTAGGTCGCCGTGGCAAGGGCGACGCCGTCGTCGTCCTGTACCGTGCCCACGAGCGAGGAGCTGCTGGAGAACACCTCCGCGGTCGACGACAGGGACGGCGTATCCATGGCGATGACCGGTGTGTCGGTACTCTGGTCTATGGTGAGCGGAAGCTCATGGTATCCACGATTGCCGGCGCGGTCCTCGGCGACGATCGTAAACCTTGTTGCCAAGGGATCCTGTCCCTCTTGCTGATACGTCGTTGTATCGATGTTTTTGTACCAGCGGTACGCGCTGGATGCCTGCCCTTCGTAGGGGTCGAAGCCGGCATCTGGGTCGCCCAGCTCGGCGATCGGCTCGGTATCCGCGGCAATATCCTGCTCGGCGACCGCGTACAGAGCAAGCGATGCAATCGGCGAGCGATCCTCCGTCGTACCTTGCGCGAGTAGCTCGCCGTTCACCGTGTTGTCGTCGCCGGGCGCGAGAAACTCCAGTACCGGTTCGGTGCGGTCCAAGCTCACCTGCAAGGTCTCCGACGCGCGCTTTTGGGCAATGTCCACGGCTCGCACCCGAAAGGCCACGGTTCCGTCCGCAGCCGGCTCGGCGCCGTCGAAGGTGTAGGACCAGCGCCACTCCCCACTTCCGCCGTCCTCTCCCGACGCGGCGACCTGCTCCAAGCTGAACGCGTCGCTGCTCGTGCTGTCGACGTAGCTGCTGCCCCCGTCGCTGCTGACCTCGACCCGCTCAACGCCGCCGCCGTCCTCGACACGGCCTTCCAGCACAATGTCGCCGTTGTGGTAGCTGCCTGGTGCCGGACTCTCCAGCACCAGCGTAGGCGGTCCGTAGTCGATGGCGAATTCGAGGCGCTCGGAGACATTGCGGCGATCATTAATGTCGCTTGCGCGCACCGATAGGCTGTGAGGTCCCTGCGCGAGCGCGGAGAGATCGTATTCCCAATTCACCCTCCCCCCGGAACCGGTGACCTTGTCCACGCTCACCCAGTCATCATCGCTCAGGTTCGGATCTTCCGGATCGGCGTCGAGGAGCAATTCAACGCTCTCCGGCGCAATGCCGTCGTCGTCGGTTACCGCTCCGGTGGCTTTGGGATTCTCGCCGAGATCGCGATTGTCCGCGGAAGGCAGTGCAAACTCGAAGCGTGGAAGGTCCCGCTCCTGGTCGACTTTCAACTCCAGGGATGCCAGCTCCGCCCCACTCAGATCGGCGGATGCCAAATCACCTTCGCCCTTCGTCCCACGGTACAGCTCATTGATGGTGGGCACCGTAGCCAAAGAACCTCGAAGCGCATCTACGTAGAAAAAACGTCCGTTCTCGTTGCCCGCCCGGTCGCGCGCCGTGACTTCAATCGCAAACACCCCGGTGCCGACCTCGGGATCGGTGTAAAGCGTAGTGTCGAGGGGATAGCTCCAACTATTTGTGCCGTCGGCCATGTCGAAGCGGGACGAACCGTTCTCCCGTGCCGCCGTGAGCTCGTCACTCGTGCGGCGCAGGTAGAGTGGATTGCCCTCGGCATCATAGATGCTAAGAGTGACGTCCGTAATGCCGAAGGAGTCGTAGGCATCTCCGGATATCGATACGAGCCGATTAAAGAGTGTATTCGTGTTGAGCGTACCCTGAGGCGAGCGCACGACTACTACCGGCTTATGGTTGTCGATGTTTACGATAACCTTTGCCTGCGTGCGCTTGTCCGCCTGATCGGTAACGCGAACGACGATCTCCCGCTCGGCATCCGGGTACTCCCGCGTATCTAGCGCATGCGACCACACGCCGCCACCGGCATCCGCATTTGCCACGGAGCTAAAGCTCGATCCTCCGTCCAAAGAGATCGCAACGGTCGGTCCTTCCCGGTCATCACCGAAACTTCCACCGACCGTCACGGTACCGGCGACGAACTCGCCGTCGCTGTGTGAATCAATGCTGACAGTCGGCGGCTCAATATCGACCTTGTCCCCGAAACCCGCGCGAAAGAGGTTCTCACAGGTAATGAGGAGCATGAGAAGTGCGGCAATCAGAACCGCCCTCGCGGCCGCGGAAGTGGATCGAACGATTAGGTTTTTCATAATAGTTGTACCCTGACGCCGAAACTAAGCTTGGTCTCGACGCCGCCTTGAATATCCGACGAGATGAACCACAACTGCCCTTCGGTATAGAGGGAGTAGACGTTGAAGGCTCGCCAGGATTCGACCTGCATGATCGGAAACTCGAGCTGCCCGACGACGCCCCCGAGAACGAGTCCGTCGTCAGTGAAACCGATTTCATCTTCAGACATGGTGAAGTAAGAGAAGTTCGCGCCGACGGCGAGTGAGCCCGAGAGGAAAGAAAAGTTCGGCCCCAACAATGAGCTGAATGGAAGACGTGCCACATTCGCCAGCAGTTTGCCCCCGAGAACGAGCCCGGAAAAGCGCCCGGGCGGTGCGGACCCAATCTGTCCCTGCAGCTTCACGTTGTCGTCGAAGAAGGTAAGTCCGAGGCCGGCGTCCCAGCTGCTCGCACCGAGGAGATGAACATCCGCATAAAGGCCCTGAATAAACTCCGGCACCTCGTAGCGATTCTTGGAGCCTTCTCGTAGTACCACCTCAACCTGCTCCACGGCATACTCATCCGACGCGGAGCCACCGGCGGATACGAGGTCGTTGAAGCGCCCGGATTCCACCGGAAGATCTACCTGAATGTTCGGCGGCGAAGTGTCAATGCGGATGTGAATCCGGCGGAATGCCTGCCGGCCGTTTCGCGCCGTGGCGCGTACAAGCACCGGCCGTCGGCCATCCGGGAGGTTCTCCGTCTCAATCCGGTACTCCCAGTTCTCCTCGCCGGAAACGCGCTCGTAGCTTGCGCCGTTGTCCAAGCTCACATCCACCCGTGAGATCTCGAACTTCCGAAGCGCCCGCCGATACTCCCGGGAGCCTTCCTCGAGGTCCTGAGGCTCCTCGAAGAAGTATCCGGCGCGGCCGACAATCCGCGGCCGATCCCGAACGGAATCCCCCGTTTGGTGACTGTCCACCTGAACCCAGGGGCCAATGCCTTCGTAGTAGAAACTGCGTGTCGGTGATTGAAGGGATTCTCCGCCGGCGCCGTTCGCCGTGACCGCGAGATCATGGGCGCCGCCGGTCAAGCCCTCGGTATCCACCGCCAACGAGAAGAAACCGTCGGCGTTCACCTCCGCAATGCCGATCGAGGTTCCATCCAAGCGAACCGTCACCGTCGGTACATCCCGGTCCGACACGACACGTCCCTCGACATTCACGACACCGGTCTTACGCGCCCCCTCGAAGGGAGCATACAGATCGAGACGCTGTAGCTCCTCGTCCGCCGCCCGGACCACAACATTGCGCGATGCGCTGCCGCGGTTGGCCGACTCATCACGGGCGGTAAGCTCAACATCATAGGATCCGGGCGGCACATCGCTGAGATCGAACTCACCCTGCACGACTCCGCCCGGTCCCGGGCGGACCTCCAGGCGCCGCGGATCAATACCGTTCTGACTCCGGGGCGTGATGCGCAACTCGACCTCGGCAAGTCGCCCGCCATCGCGTACCCTGCCGGATATGGGAAACGTGCCGGTGGAAACCGCGCCGTCTTGCGGGAGGTCCAATTCGACCTCCGGTGCGGTGTTGTCGACCGTAATGAGGCTTGAAAAGAGCGTCTCCGTGTCCAGCTCATCACGGACCCGGACCTGAACCGCATGCAGCCCGTCGGTGAGGGTTTCCGTATTCAGCGGGTATGACCACTCGGCATAGCCCGCTTCGTCGGCAACGGCGCGGTGAAAGCTTGAGCCGTTGTCAAAGGAGAGCTCCACGCCGCGGATACCGTTGGCATCCTCAGCGCTACCCCCAATGAGGACCTGCTTGCGCACTGGGGCCGCCAGCTCGGGCGTAACAACCGCACCGGAGGGGCTGTCCAGACTGATGCTGAAAGAAACCGCCTCTTCGTCGCTCTCCACCCCACCGAGGTCGACCGCCTTCACCGTCACGGTGTGCTCGTTGTCGCCGAGCTCTTGGACATCGATCGGAACTGAGAACGTGTTTCCCGAGCTCACCAAGCGGTAAGGCCCGTCGTCGACCTTTGCAAGAACCTCGGCAATACCGTCGTCGTCGAATACCGTGCCACTCAGCACGAAGTCTTCACGGTGAACACTGTCCTCCGGCGGCAACTGCACGGACACACGCGGTTGATCCGCGGCGGCATCAATGGGGAAATCCATTTCGACTTCCGCCCTGTTACCCGCGGCATCCTCCGCCACGACAACGGGCCGGCGGGGACTGTCGACGTAGCGTGTGAGATCGGCCTTGAATGAGAACGCAGCACCGGCGTCGAGCGCCTGCAGTCCCGTGTTCCCGCCGGCGGCAGCGTCACCGCCGACGTTGTTACCGGCTGCAGCGGCGTTGTCGCGCCATCCAAGCACTGCAAGCGGGCCCTCGTCCGCGACCTCGCCGACAACGGTGATTTTGCCGTTCACGGCTTCGTCCTCACCGGGGGACAAGTAGGTCACGGTGGGCGCAGTGGTGTCGAAGTTCACCCGTATGGCGCGTGTCACCGTGTTTCCGGCGGTGTCGCTCGCGCGCACCCACGCGGTCATACTCGCGTCCTGCTGCGGTGGCCCTAGAGTAAAGGCGTAGCGGCGGGTCGCGGCGGCCCGCGCCGATACCCCGGAGCCGGAATCGTCCTCCGCCGATCTGTCGTCGAGCGCTGCGAGATCGGTGAAAGCTCCGTCGGCGACGGCGTACCGTACCCGCGGCTCCCCGACGCTTTCTTTGACGGAGACACGCACTTCAACGGCGCCGTCATGCCAAGAGTCGGTCTGCGGAGCCTCTATCCGGAGCTCCGGCGCTTCCGTGTCGTAGAGCAGGTCAAAGGTCTCAGACTGGTATTGCTCACCAGCGCGGGTGTCGACGACGAGCCGGACATCCTCGGCCCGTCCCTCTTCGAGTGCCTCGATGCGAAGCACCTGGTCGTCCACAATGAGCGAAAACTCTCGCGCATCGGGCTCGAGCCTGGCGTCGGATATCTCCGACTTCGCAACGAAGGCGCTGACCGGCCGGCTATTGCGCAGAGTGATCAGCCCGGAGTCTCGATCCCAACGTCCATCGCTAAGGTAAAGGCCCGGAGCGTCGGGGATCTCGGTCAGGTAGCTTTCATCGGGATCAGGCTCTTCGGGCTCCCTCTGCAACAGGTAGTAGAAGCTTCGCAGGTGATCGCCTATACCCAGAGAATTTTCGACCTGCAGCTCGAGGCTGTGTCGCCCCGCTTGTTGTCGACGCCCGAGCTGTAACTCGAACCTTGCTTTTGCGCTGTCGGCGTCTACATTGACCCGCGTTCGTGACCAATCCGCCGCACCGTCGAAACGATAGCGGACATGGCGAAGTCCCGCTGCGTTCGTAACGGCACCGACGAGCATGCGAGGCTCACTCTCGTAGAGGCTATGCCCGGAATAGAACGGCTCTTCGGTCTCCCCTTCGGGCCCGAGGAGACGCAGGTCGGTGAAAAGCGGCCGCTCAGGCAAAATTTCGATCGATCCTTCGACCTCCGGACCTACACGGTCATGCACGTCCACGGCCCGCAACGTCACGTCGTACTCGCCGGGAGGCAGCTCGGGCGTCGGAACGGCGAAACTACGCGCAGTCGCTGTTCGAATCCATTCGCCCCGATCAATGCGGTACTCCACCGCCTGCACTGCGTCGTCATCCATGGCGGAGCCTGAAATGTAGTCCGCGCCAATACGGAAGTCGCTGATACGGGGTAGGTCGGCATCCCGGTCAATGGAGACGCGCCTGCGAAGTGAGCTCGTGTTTCCGGCGCTGTCCGTGGCCGTAATGTCAAACACCTCCCGGCGTCCGACATCCGACAGGTCGAGGCTTACCGCCCAGAAAGGGTCTCCGGGGCTTAACTCAAGGTTCCCTTCGGCGCCGCTGCGCGTCTCGTAGGCAAGCGATGAGATGCCCAAGGAATCCCGCACGACTCCGGTGAAGCGGACCATGCCGGCGGGCACCGGCTCGTCTCCGGGGGCCCGGATGCTGAGCTCGGGGGACGTATTATCTACGAACATCAGAAAGGGAAAGCGTGTGGTCGCGCCGGTCACGTCCCGAGCGGTGAACCACAACACAAGAGGACCATCTTCATGAGCCCGTGTATTGAAGCGGTGAGAGAAGCTCTGTTCGATCCGTCCGCCCCGAACCCGCAGGCTCTCGCGGTCCTCCGCCGTGCCGTACTGTACCGAAAGCGATGCAAGTCCGTTTCCATCTACAACGGATCCTTCCACGGTCACGGTATCCGCCACCAGGGCACCACTCTCCAGGTTTGCAACTTCGATCTCCGGTCCGGAAAGGTCCAGATTGAAGGTCACCGAGACCGCCTCGGACTCCAGGCCGTTTTCGTCGCGCGCCACTGCACTTATGGTATGTTCGCCCTCATCCAAATCGGAAATGTCGAAGCCGGCCGACCAGAACTCCCGGCCTTCGGCTGTTTTCGCTTGGTCCTCATCCACCTGCACGCGAACAGCCGCCACGGCGTCGTCATCCCGAGCGGTACCGAGAACGAGCAGACGCGAGCCCACCACCGCGTCCGGACTCGGCGTGGATATGGTCGCAGTCGGGATATCAGACTCAGGATCAACAACAAGGTCGAGCGGCTCAGCGGAGGCGGTATTCCCCGCCCGATCGGTCGCTCTCACCAGAAGGTTGTAGGTTCCGGGCTCCAGGTCCTCAACCGGAATATCGTGCGACCAGTTCTGTATGCCCGTCGCCTCCTCGAAGCCGGACTCCTCGGTGCTTCCCAGGGCAACAAGGCTTGTCGGGAAGAAAATCGTCGCAAAAAAGAGGATTAGGGAGAAAACACGCAAATACGGAGACACACCCGCCGGTGCCCGTTGCGCGGAGATATTAAAGGTAGAAAGCTCATAGATGTTACTCACGTTTTTAACTGGTCTTACAATTCTTTTTTACCTATATGCCGTTAGCCAACATATGTACTTCTGAATATATCCACGAATTGCACAAATTCAAACGTTTCTGTATATCTAGACGGCTACGGGAGCGTAAAGGTTGAGCACGAAACGAAAAAGGCGCCACTCGTCCCTACGGACACGGCCCCATGCACAGCAAACACGCGGCGCGAAGGCGAGGACCGCGACTAGACAACACCGGCGCCGACGGCGCCTCATTACGGCCGGCGTGGCCGCTCTCGCCTCAACGGCCGCCGTGGCGGTTTTCGTGATAATTCGCGTTGCCGGCGGCCCAATCGACATCCTTTTCCCGGCTGGCGTTGAAACGCAACCCTATGGCCTCTTTGCCGAAGAGCTCCGCGCCGCAAGCCGGAACAGTACGGCCGAGTCCGAACGGGATGCGGGAGGCCGCAACGCCGAAGAGTTCCGCATTCACCTTCCCGGAGAGGGCGTATCCACCGAACAGGCGGACGTGCTCGTAAGATCCGCGCTCCGTGATACGCCGACCCAGGCCGACGACGGCAAGCGGATTGTCGCGGTGGATCCCTACGTGCTTGTGCGGGACCAGCGCGCAGGCGAGTCCGTCCCGGCGGGCCCCGCTGAGACCTTCGCCGAGCTTGCGACGTGGCTCGAAGGGCTGGATCAAGACAGATGGATTCCTCTCCTAGTCTCCGGTAATAGCCCGGAAGACTTCGCCGCCTTCATCCTCTACGTCGCGGAGGCGGTCCTGCCGCCCGCCGAGTTTGCTGAGCTCACGGGGAGCCCGGACGGCGCCGGTGCGAGCACGGAGCAGCGCCTGGACCTGGCGGCACCGGTTGTACGCCTGCTCGACGACTGGAAAGATGCCGGTTTGCTCGTCTTCAACTGGACCAACTGGGATCGTCTCGCCCTGCGGACGGCGCAGCGCGACGCCCGCGCCGCCGTCAGTTTCCAGCGCCGGAGCCTGCTCAAGACACTCTCCGGAAGCGAGAGCTTTCACCTGGAAATGGTCTTGCCCCCGGTCGCCGCTAGCCGCCGTGGCTACACAATGAGCGGCGCCGCCGTAATAGCTGCAGCGGCCGCCGGGACATCCGCAGCCGGGACCTCCACCGCCGCAAGCTCCCGCCCGCAAGCAGCCGACGCGGTTGCCGCGGTTCGGCGCATCCTCCTCGACGATCCGGTGCAGCGCGCCGTGGAGACCGACACTCCCTTCTCCCCTGTTCGCCTTGCGGCCGCAGCCGTGAACCGGGAGCACCGCGACGTGGTGCGCTGGTTCCAGGGAAGCCGGAGCTACCGACCGATAACTCCGGAACTTGCCGCGGAACCGCTCTTCAAGCGCCTCCGGCAGCTCCTGCGGTGACCACGCGCTCCCGCCGATGGAGTGCCGCAGCCGTGCCCCCCTGCCCGGGACGTATGCATGGACCCTAGTTATGCATGAACTTTAGTTCAGTACCGTCACCTCACCGGCTGGATACCGCCGTCGGGATGCCCCGCCGAATTCATCTCGTGCCATGGGGGAAAGACCGAAACCGACCGGCCCGGCGACAGCCTGACGCTTGTCCGGCCCGCCGTCGGTCGACGGGCCCGAAGTAACCGACTCCCGGTAGAACCGAACAACCCACCAGTGCGGGCCAATGAGCTCCTCACGCATGCGCGGCGGAACCAGGGCCGAGATATCGAAGTTGTGAGCATGGCGAAGATAGCCGTTCGTACCCAGGGCCGGATCATCGCTCACCACGTAGTTTTCCGCGAAGTCCGCCCCGCGGCCGAAGTTCCGCACTCCCCACCGTAAGCCGAAGAGCCCGCGGATCAGGAAGGGGTCCAGAAAGCTTGCGTGGAGATACGCCCCACCCCCACCTTCCCGATAGCTGTCGATGAAGCCTTGCACCAGATGCGCGCCTAAACTCTGCCCAATAAGCTGTATCACCGGGTACGGGTCCCCCACGCGGAGAAGCCGCTCCGCGAGCTCCGCGCCGATCGCGTATCCCCGCCGCGGTGCCGTCAGCGGCCGGTTCGCCACCGCCTCCCAATCGTGAGCGTAAATACCCCAGCCGGCGGCTTCCGGGACGGCTTCGCGGATATCTCGAATGAGCCGCGCCGGCCAGTGCGATGGGTTGTTCCGGTATCCGTGGGCAATGAGCAAGAGCCCCTCCGCCCCTTCAGAGGCTTCCGGCAGCTCCGTCCCCACCGACACGCCCGACGGGGCCCCGGTGGCACAAGCGGCGACAGATAGAAGAGCAAAGAACAGCGCGGCCGAGAGCACAACGGTACGTACGGTGGCGTCCGGCAATCGAGTAGAGGCCGCCCGGCGGAAAGAAGCTCGATCTGTTTGGGAAAAGCGAGCGACGGGAATCGAACCCGCGTCTCCAGCTTGGGAAGCGATCAGCGGGTGTGCGTGCGGCGTGCAGCTGGGTAGTAGCGTACTTCTTGGTATATCAGTGCGAGAGTTAGGTCAAGTGGGGTGTTTATTGGTGTGGCGCAGCGTTGATCGGCGTTG
>CAYFQV010000045.1:0-21476 GCA_964345195.1 uncultured Spirochaetaceae bacterium | reverse complement strand
GAGCAACTGCCTCCTAAGCAGTAGGTCGTGCGTTCGAATCGCGCTCGGGGTAATTCAATTCATTCCCTGCGAGCATCTAGGTATCCTCCAGGTTCTAAAGGGCTGGGTATTCGCTCGATTTTGTACAGCTGTGACAAAACTGTGCAGAACTGGGTCGGCTTGGATACCGCCCTAACTATCGAAACTGAAAGAGCATCAGTTCAAAAAAGCATCAGTTCAAAAAGGCGATCGGGCATGACCGACACCGATCCGTACTATCTGTACTCGATACGCCCCTGCGAAAGGGCGACTGGATAGGCTGTGCTTGTAAGCCCTTCCGGGCCGAGCCGTGTGTCGCGAAGGAATGTGCGACATTCGTTCAAGCAGTCGGGATATACGAGATGTGGTTCCGCTAAAACGGATGTGATGTTGTTGACGGTTAGACCGTCACAGATAAGTTCGGGAAGCCAAAGCGCCCGTGGTGTGAGAAACTCGCATCGGCGGGCTGGAGCTCGCGCACACACAGTTAACCGGATAGTAGAGGCCAATGCGGACTACGATCTTACGCTCAATACGTTGTGACGCGCGACCACTTGCAAACGCAACGTAAAAGACAAAGGTCTCGTGTTCGGGTGGAACGAGGCCTATCTCGGAAGAGTGCTCAGTTTATGACTGCGTTTGCCCTGCTTGGACCGCCTCGAACGCATTAAAGACGCCCGCTCGGCGGTGTTCTACGCGCGAAACAGCGGGCCCCAAAACACCCCGCGGAACGAGGAGATACTCGCGGGGATCGGAAGACGGCGAAAAGGGTACAACTTAGGGGAGACCTGGAGCCTCTGTTCGGAACCGAACTCAAGCAATCCGGCGAGAGAATCGCAGATTAAGCTCGGGAAGAAGGGTAAAGAACTCAGAGAGAGGAGATCGCTCTCCGTAATGCTCGAGTAAGGCCTCCCCACGGAACAAATCGGCGAGTTCTTCAAACTGTCGAATAAGCAGATAGCGCGGGTCAAGAAGTAACCGCATTACACTGGTGCGGCCCTCATCTGAGAAACGTCATAGGACGCTACTCTCCCTCGGTTAAGAAGATAAGTGAGCTCAGAAGCGCTATGCCTTTATTCCGCCCTATGGTAATCTACAACTAACGTGACCCAATCCGCGCCATCACATCTTCTCAGCAACGTCGTAGTCGTCGTTGACATCCCCTTCTCGCTGAACCGGAAGCACTTCAAGAGGATGGTGCGACTTGAGAGCTACCCAGAGTTAGAAGAAGAACTGGAGAGATTTCTGGAGGCTGCTGACTTAGTCGCCCGACCCAAAGCCATGTACCGGCAGGACTTTGTCGATCAGGCCGGCAATGAGACTGTCAGAATCGGCGGCGCTGAGTTCAGAAGCGAGATCCTCGTGGAGAAGCTCGGTATGATTCCTCGGGTCTTCCCCTACATCGCCACGTGCGGAGTTGAACTGGATAAGATGGATCTCTCGGAGTATGACATGATGCTCGCCGAGCTTTGGCACTCGACCTATAAGATGCAGGTCCTCGGGGTCGCGAGGAACCATCTCAAGCAGCTCCTGAAGGATCGCTTCCAGCTCAAGACTCTGTCGTCCATAAACCCGGGCTCCGGAAATGTGGATGTCTGGCCGGTGGATCAACAGGTGCCGCTCTTTTCTTTGTTCGGGGATACTGAAGCAGGCCTTGGGGTCCAGCTTACCGATAGCTGCCTCATGATACCGGACAAGACGGTTTCGGGAATCTACTTTCCCTCAAAGATAGAATACTGCAATTGCCACTCCTGCACCCGGGAAAACTGCCCAAGCCGACGAGCCCCCTACCGTGGGCCGTCTTAACCGTTGCTTCACTCAGCATAGCCATCGGCACACAGGTGCTATAGCAACGACTTGACTTTCTGCGAAATCGCTTTGCCCAGAATCGCGTGTCCCTCGCCATCGAGATGAACGCCGTCACTTCCCGGGCGATTAACCACACTCCCGGCATCCAAAAAAGGTACCTCCAACGGCTCGACAGTATGTCGATAGGCCTCCGCCAGCTTCTCAGATTTAGAAATGGAGTCGGCCTCCGGAGCAAAATGCGGTTTCATATCTTGGTCCATTGGTGCGAGGGGAACGGGAGCTACCACCAGTATCTTAGGCGTCCCGTCATCCGGTCCCGATTCGCTGACCCGGACTGCCTGAATCAACCGCTCCACCCCTTGACCGATATGCTCGGCAGAGACGGAGAAGTAGCTCTTAACGTCGTTAGTCCCGAGCATCATGATAACCAAGTCCAAGGGTTTGTGAGTTTGCAGCACCATCGGTAGGTGGGCTATGCCCGAACGGTGAGGAGCCAGGGGATCGTCGAAGACCGTCGTTCTTCCGTTGAGACCCTCCGGAATCACCAGGAACTGCTCACCCAGATTCTGTTGCAGAATAGACGGCCAACGCCTTTCGTAGGCAAACCGACTCATGTCCTCCGGGTTGTGTCCCCAGGTGTTCGAGTCGCCGAAACAGAGAATTGTTGCTCCCATGCCGGCGATTGTACACGGTAGCTTCTACCAGGACAACGCGAAGCATCCGATAGAAAGCCCGGCTAGTCACTGGGGTAAACAAACGGACCTGCTAGATGCGGAGATCACTAGGCATTCACTCGTTTCGATGTGGGGGCGCCGAGTCGCTGAACTTCACAGCCTACTGTTTGTCGGTTTTGTCCAAGGGGTAGCGCCAGACACCCGTTCGGCGACCATTGTTGCTAAGTAGCCGTCGCAAGTTGAGTAACAACGGGAACGGATTCCTCGTCAACAGTCCCGGTGGCACAAGACATAATGAGTTCCTCGGTAAGTCGGGAACGGTCGAGAATACCGGTAACGCGGCCCTCGTGCATCACAACAACTCGATCGGACATGGCGATTATTTCAGGAAGCTCCGAAGAGATGAGGAGAATACTTATCCCTGTTGATGCAAGCCGCCGCATAATATGATAAATCTCAGCCTTTGCGCCGACATCGACGCCGTGAGTTGGTTCGTCGAGGATGAGGACACGGGGTTCGGTCGCCAGCCACCGCGCGAGGACGGTCTTCTGCTGATTGCCGCCACTCAAACTGCTTACCGGATTGTAGACGGAACCGAGCTTGATGTTGAGTTGCGCGACGAAGTCACTCACCAACTTGTGAAGCCTGTCGTAGTCGATGGTACCGCGTTTCGTGAGGCGGGGCAAACGAGCGACACTCATGTTGAAATGTATCGGCATCCCCGGAAACAGTGAAAGTTTCTTTCGGTCCTCCGGGACCATGGCGATACCGTTTGCTATTGCTTCCTCGGGTCTCTTGAATCTGACGAGGTTTCCCTCATACTCGATTTCTCCAGACTCGAACTCATCTGCTCCAAATATCGCTCGTGAAACCTCACTTCGTCCGGCGCCTACGAGGCCGGAGAAGCCGAGAATCTCGCCTTCTCGCAAATCAAAGGTGACGTTCCTAAAACGCGTACCGGTAAGACCGGAAACTGCCAGGCGCACCTTACCTACTGAGTGCTCGCCCTTATGCTCCCGTCTGAGCTCTCGGCCAACCATCATCTGGATCACCTGGTCCACCGACGCCTCCGCTCGCGGGATGGTGCCGACGTGGTTCCCGTCTCGTAGCACCGAAATACGATCAGAGATCCGCAGCACCTCTTCGATCTTGTGACTTACATAGATAACGGCGATATTCTGATTCTGCAAATTACGGATCACCTCAAAGAGACGCTCCGATTCCGACTCGGTAAGTGAGGAGTTGGGCTCATCCATAATGATCAGCTTAGCGTCCACCGAGAGCGCCTTGGCGACCTCTATAAGCTGCCGGTGAGATATGGAAAGGGTGTCCAGTATGGAGTGCGGATCCACCTCTAAGCCGACCCGCGCAAGTGCTTCCTTGGTTGCGGTCTCCAGTTTTTTCCATGGAACGACGCCTCGCCTCGAACGAATGCGCCCGGTCCAGACGTTCTCGATAACGTTCAGGGACGGGAGCATGGATAGCTCTTGATGAATAATCGAAATCCCGGCATTCATGGATTCCAGAGGATTTTCAAATTCAACGTCTTGACCGTCGAACATGATGCTTCCTTCATCTCGTTCGACAACACCGCCCAGGATTTTCATGAGGGTGCTTTTACCGGCCCCGTTCTCACCGACTACCGAGTGCACTTCACCGCGGCACACGTCTAAAGAAACCTGCTTCAGCGCCTGCAGCCCACCATAACTCTTAGATACGCTTGAAACGTGGAGCAGTTTTTCTTGTTCTCCCATTCATCTTCCCCAATCGCCGTAATCGTATAGACGCCCTCAGGAGCCGCTGAAGAGCGGCTCCTGGAGCGACCAATCTCAATCGTCAGTAGTTAATCTCATCGATGTTTTCCTGCGTTACGAATCGAGAATACGTGAGCAGCTTCCCGGCAGGGGGTACGACTCCTCCAACGAGGTAATTGTAAAGCCTAATAGCGGGATCATGGCCCTGAGCATAGGGATTCTGGCCGAGAGTTCCGGTAATCGTACCGGACTTGACCATTTCCATTGTCTCGGGGATGTAGTCGTAAGTAATAATCGTGATCTCTCCCGCCTTACCGGAGTCTTCGACAGCACGCCCGCCTCCGACCTGCCCGCCGGCGGCAACGAACAATCCGTCGAGGCTGGGGTTGGCGTTTATGAAGTCAATCGTCTGGTTGTAAGCGGTGTCATTCTGGTCGAGGGTCTCGACCTGTCCGACGATTTCGATGTCCGGGGCGACCTCTTCCAAGGTCTCGATGAAGCCAAGACGGCGCTGCTCGTGACCCTCCACCGAGAAGAAACCCGTCATCACGGCGACCTCGCCCTCGCCACCGAGTTGCTCAGCCATCACTTCGCCGGCCCGCACACCCTGCTGGTAGAGATCCGCACCGACGAAAAACAGTCGCTGGTTCTCGGTAGTTGTCTCAACGTTAAAGGTCGCTACCGGCACGCCACGTTCGACCGCACGATTGATGAATGGAACGAGCCCGCTATCTCCGGCGATGGTCGCAATCGCGTCGTATTCCTGAACCAGTGCGTTCTCAATCGCCTGGCCGAATACGTCGGCAGTGTGCTTCTCACCGGGGGGTACGATCCAGTCCACCTGGGTGTTGTACTCCGCGAGCGTTTCCGCTGCATCGAGTGTGCCCTCTTTAACCGGTACCCAGAACGGATTATTCTCCAACCCGAGGACCGCAATCTTTAACGGCTCTTCGGGCATCTGGTCAACTGGCTCGACTTCGCCCTGATCATTGGGCACCGTCTCGCTGTCAAAGTCTGGTCCCGGGGGAAGCTCGCGCGCCGCGTCCTCAGCCTGGCCCTCGGACCAAAGCAGCTGACCCGATAACACGAGAACAAGTGAAAGCATGATAGTCATTGCTTTCCTAGATAGCCTCATACCTACCTCCCTGATTGTGTTTTATACATCCTCGCCCTCTGGACGAGGAGTTTTGCCCATTTCAATAAGGTCATTAGTTTCGCCCTCACGCCTTGGAAGGATGCTTACGCAGATTGTCCACGGCTACGGCCGCAACGATGACCACACCGATTGTTATGGTCTGCGCTGCGGACGGGAGCTGTAAAAGAACGAATGCGTTTCTGACTATCGCCATGATTGCTGCGCCGATGATGGACCCAAGAATAGTGCCCTCTCCACCGAAGAGGCTCGTGCCCCCGATCACGACCGCCGCCACTACCGATAGTTCCGCACCAGTACCGGCATTGGTAGCCGCTGTTGATAACAGGCCCGCCGACAAGATACCGGCGAACGCACAGAGCGCGCCGTTTATCGTGTAGACGAACATTTGAACCCGTCGGACATTGACACCGGACAGCCGTGCGGCCTCCGCATTACTGCCGACGGCGTAGATCTGCCTCCCGAGAACGGTGTTCTTAAGGAAATAAGAGAAGATGATCACAAGAGCGAACATCAGAATAACCGGCATCGGTACGGGTCCTACGTAGCCGGACCCAAGAAAGCCGATAAGCGGTTCATTGATTGGGATATTGCTCGCCACTGCGCCCCGAAGACCGGTAGCGAGCAGAACGGTAAGTCCCCGGGCAATGCTCAACATGCCAATACCGGCGATTAGGGGCGTTACCCGCAATCGGGTAATGACAAAGCCATTGAAGCCGCCCAAAAACGTACCGATTGCCAATCCAAGCAGCAACGAAGGCAATAGCGGTACATCTATATAGAGAAGCCGAGCCATTAGCATGCCGGACACAGCCAGGAGCGATCCGACCGAAAGGTCAATTCCCCCGGTGACGATGACCATGGTGATGCCGATCGCCATGATCCCGATACTGGACATGCCCCTTAAAACGTTGAATAGGTTCTCCGGCTTCAGAAAATACGGACTGGCAAAAGACATGATCACGATAAGGACAACCAAGGCCGCCAGGACACCCATCTCTCGTATTTGAAATAGCCGTGTCAGAAAGCTTTCTTTCTTCTCAACTGCACCGGTCGTTTCCGTCTGCACGCCTGATCCTCCCGCCATTCATCTCACCTCACAGCGCTGATGTTGCACAATGCTCACGTAGGTAACTGACTTGCATGCTCCGTGCCAAATGCAAGCATAGATTATAAGTTGCTTCATCAAAGACACTTGGATCCTCCGGCCAAAAAGCATCAGTTTATAGGGATCCATGAGATGCGTAGCTAATGCCCCGTACGAGTACCTGCGTGGGCAATGCCTTGCCCAAAGAAGAGACACGTTTCGGCCGTCGACGAGACGGGCGTACAAACAAAGCTTGACAGCACCCAAAAGCGAACCTACGCTACCAGCGTGCCTGTAGACCTCTTTGTGATCGATGATGAAGTGGAAATCTGCAACTCTCTTACGGAGCTTCTCTCCGCGCGAGGCTACAGCAGCGAAGCGGAATCGAACCCAACCCGCGCAATGGCGTCGGTTAGGAAGAACCCTCCTCGAATGATACTCTTGGATATTCGGATGCCGGGTATCGGAGGGATCGAGCTCCTGCAAAACCTGAAAGAGGAGCTACCCCGCATACCGGTTATCATGATAAGTGGTCACGCGACCGTGGACAACGCGATAAAGGCGATGCGCTATGGGGCGACAAACTACTTTACCAAGCCCGTGCCCATTGCGGAGCTGATTCGCGAGATACAACGGGTTAAAGACTTGTCCCCGGACGGCAGCAGGCAGAATATCCCGACACCCGCGGAATCGGGTGACTACGTAACTCAGGATCTGGACACCTTACGGATACTCGAAATGGCGGACCAGGCCGCGGCCACCGATGCAACAGTGCTTTTGACCGGGGGGAGCGGCACCGGAAAGGAACTCGTGGCCAACCGGCTGCATCAACAGAGTCTCCGTCGCGGCAACGCATTCATCAAAATCAACTGCGCAGCGATACCGGAGGACCTGCTCGAGAGTGAGCTGTTCGGTCACGAGGCAGGAGCCTTTACCGACGCCCGCTCGAAGAAACAAGGGCTATTCGAAGCCGCTCAAGGCGGGACGCTCTTTCTCGATGAGATCGGCGATATGAGCCCTGGGGTGCAAGCGAAAATGTTGCGGGTGCTGCAGGACCAGCAGTTCACCAGAGTCGGCGGGACGGAGACAATCACTGCGGATGTTCGAATTATTGCCGCCACCAACCGAACGTTGGAGGAATTACTGGATGGCAATAGATTTCGACGGGATCTCTACTACCGCATATCGGTTATACACCTGGAGCTAAAGCCCTTGGCTCAGAGAAAGCAGGATATCATTCTGCTGGCGGAGCACTTTCTCCTACGCTTTAGCGTTAAATACAAGAAAGCGCCACTGACCTTCAGTCAGGAAATCAAAGAGATGCTCAAACGGCACGACTGGCCCGGCAACGTTCGAGAGCTCAAAAACCTCATTGAGCGACTCGTCATTTTCGCCGACGACTCGACTATCGACTGCAGCCACCTACCGGTACAGTACCAAAACTATGAGCCCTTGGAAGACGAGGGGCCTATAGACCCCCTAGAGTCGGATCTCATGGAGCTGTCGAGACAACAATCGCGGCGGCTTGTTCTCGAAGCTCTTAACAAGGCAGGCGGCGTCAAACAAGAAGCGGCCCGGCTTTTGAACGTAAACCGAAAGACCCTCTACAACTGGATGCGCAAGCTCGACCTAGTATGACCTCCCAACCCACCGGTCCTCCTCTGGTTTCAATGCGAAACATCCACGTCCGATACAATGATGTTCCAGCGCTGAACGGGGTGGACTTTGATCTCTATCCCGGGGAGATCCACGCCGTCATCGGTGAGCACCGGGCCGGTAAGTCGACCCTTGTTAAGCTTCTGAGCGGATCCGCCCAGAAGAACCACGGCACGATCCATTTTCAGGGCAAAAGCGTCGAGGGGTTTTCCTCGGCATCGAGCCTTCAATCTGGAATCGGAATGGTGTATCAGGAAACCACTGTTATACCCGCTGTCAATGCGGTGGAAAACGTGTACTCCGGACAAATGCCACGGAACCGGTTTGGCAGGATTCGTCGCCGATACATGGAACAAGAGGTCGAAAAAGCCCTTGAATGGCTTGGTGTTAGCATCGACCTTCATGTATCTCTCTACCGACTAACACCGGCGGAACAGCACATTGTTGAGTTCCTCCGGGCGATCATCAACAAGCCGACAGTTATCATACTCGACGAGCTCGCCAACAAGCTTACGCCGAAAGAGATGAAACTGATCTATCGGACCCTCTTTATAGCGCGAAACAACGGTACCGGGATCATTTACATATCTCACGACCTGGATGAAGTGCTAAAACTAGCCGATCGGGTCACCATACTTCGCAGCGGCTATCGCCGCGGCACAGAGCAAACCGTAAACCTCGACAAGTACCGTCTGTTTCAGCTCACATACTCCTTCTCACTAGATCGGGAGCGCTTAGAGTACTCCCGTATGAAGTTTCTGCTCATGAAGCAGTACTTCCAGAACATTATCAACTTCTTGCCGATGGGAACGGTGATTCTTGATCCCGAGAACACAGTTCAACTTACAAATGTCAAAATCGTGGATACCCTTGGAATAAACCCCGACCGAGCAATCGGTGCTTCCGCCGCTGAGTTACTCTCGCCCTTTGCTGATACGACACGTAGCCAAATCCAACACGCCCTTTCCCGACACCGACATATAGCACTCCGGGAGATCGAGCTCTCCGAGGGACAATCTATTAACGTGCAGGTCATCCCGCTGACCGACGAAGACAGTGCTTTTCTCGGATCGGCGATTCTCTTCGAGGATGTCTCCCTAAATCGGTCAATGCAAGACTATCTCATCGAGAGCGAGAAGATGGCCTCCGTGGCGGAGGTTGCAGTGGGCGTTGCGCACGAAATAAACAATCCGCTCTTTACTATCAAAAACTATCTACAAGTTATGCTCGATAGCGCAATTGAGGACGAGATGCGGGATAAGCTCGAAAAGGTCGACAGAGAGGCCGGACGGATTATGGAGACTGTGTCGAGCCTTCTCTCCTTCTCCAGAGTCCAACGCCAACCGGAGCCGAAAGCTGATCTCAAGACTGTCGTGGAAGAAGTCCTGACCCTGGTTAAGCATAAGACCAAGCAAAAGGCGATAACGGTGAGGACCGAGTTCACCGTGGCCCAAGCTCCCGTTCACTGCGAAGAAAATAAGCTCAAACAGCTTGTCATGAACCTGCTCATGAACAGCACGGAGGCGGTGCTTCAGAACGGCACCATTGAGGTACTGGTCGGTAGCGGCGGGACGGAGGGCTATTACGACCTGAGAATCCGAGATGACGGTTACGGCGTCCCCGAAGACATCGCAGATTCCATCTTTGAACCGTTCTTTTCGACGAAGGTAACGAAAAAAAACACCGGCCTCGGCCTTTCAATTTGCAGAAACATCGTCGAGGACTTCGGCGGGGCCATTGACTTCGAGAGCAAACCTGGACACTTCACGGAGTTTCTCGTGCAGCTACCGACGGCGGAAGAGTGAGCCGAGACTCCCCGGCCAAACAAACGCGAGACGGATCCACATTCCTCGCATTCGCTTCCACATCGCAACAGTGAGGTACGATTACTCATAACGAGATATCTCTATTGTAACCTACCCTCTGATAGCTAGGAGGCAGTTATGAGATATACATCGTTGACTATAGGTGACCCAGAGGGTCTTTTTTTCGGCACGGCTCCTAACCCGGTGGTTACATCCCACGGTGTTTCTATTGGATCAGGTCGTGTAATTCCAGAGCTGAATTTCACCCTACCCCAAATGGGAGTGAACGCCGATACGAGGGCGACTGTGGTCGGGCATTACCGTCAGATAGTCGAGGGGGCGCTCAACCGTTGCCGAGAACTCCAACAGGATAGCGTTGTTTTTGAGTTCGAAACGTTACTAGAAATGACCCTGGATCCAAGCTTGGGTGTGGAAATCGTTCGAGTAATGCGAGACCTGTGTGATCAGGCGACCGCAAAAGACGGGATCAAGAGCACTATTCGCCTAACTCCTAACGACACACGAGACTTTGATCGCCCCGTAAAAATGCGCAGCAGCGAGAAGATGGCGGCTATGATGGAACTCTTCGAGGAGGGAGCCCGAGCGGGAGGCGATCTGCTTTCGATCGAGAGCACCGGCGGAAAGGAGTTACACGATGAGGCACTGCTATACTGCGATATACGAGGCATGATCTTTTCCTTGGCCGTCTTGGGCGTACGAGACATGCACTTTCTCTGGAGGAGAATCATGGACGTCGCTAGAAAAACCGGACGCCTTGGTGGGGGTGACACGGCGTGCGGATTCGCGAATACCGCCATGGTTCTCGCCGAAAAACACTACATCCCACGAATCGTCGCCGCCGTCGACCGAGTTGCATCGATCCCGCGCTCCCTCGTCGCCTTTGAGGAGGGCGCTGTGGGCCCCGACAAAGACTGCGGGTACGAAGGTCCGTTTATGAAGGCTATCGCGGGCATACCAATCTCGATGGAAGGGAAAACGGCTGCCTGCGCCCACCTCTCACCAGTTGGGAACATTCCCGCGGCATGCTGCGACATGTGGAGTAACGAGTCTGTAACGAACGTGAAACTCCTCGCAGAAATGGCACCCACAGTTTATCTGGAGCAACTTGTCTATGACACCCGGCTCATGAACAGCGCTATCAGTCGGGGCTCGGTGTCGGAGCTCCAGTCGCTTTTCGTAGAATCGGACCTTTATTACGATCCTCAGGCGTTTATTCTGGCACCGGAGAACGTAGTGCCGATAGCGAAGGCCGCTGTTGATGCGGAGAATCCTGTTGCGGCCTCGGTCGCTGCGGTAGAAACGGCTCTTACCTTGATCGATGAGGCGATTTCCAAGGGAAGGCTAACCTTGAGCGACCGTGAGGCTGTCTGGATACCTATGATTAGAGAACAGCTTGGAACGATTCCTCGTGACGAGAACCGTTTCGTGGAAGCGATGGAGTCGGAGATCGATACGGACGTCGTAACTCTCCACGAGTACGGACTATAGTTCTATGTCCCACACGGAGTCCAGGGAAACTTCGTGATAGAATGTCAGCAATGTTGGATGATCCCGCAGAGGTTGCGGCACAGTTCGCGCTGCTTACCGGCATTGACTGCACAGGCCTTGGAATGATTGACGCCTCCGGCGAAAAGAAGGATGAGTGCTCTCTCTGCGAAGCGGCGCTCCGTGGACACCTGCCCCCGAAAAATGCGGATCCGGTTCACCGCTTTGCCGCCTATCAGGCGGAGCGATTAGGGGGTAGGTACATATATGTCTGTCCGTACTCGCTGTTGCACATTGCATCACCGATAATCGTAGACGAGATGCTGCAAGCGGTTCTGGTCTCCGGCCCGGTCATTCTCGGCGGGCTGGAGGACGAGACCTACCAGAAACTTCGTCTCTCGAAAGCAGGCGCTCTCATCTCTCAGTCCGCTGCGGGGAGCTGGTTACGATCTCTTCCGAGGTTTGGACCCGAGGAGGCAACTGCTTGTTCTGATATTCTCGCGAGAGTCGCTCTCAGCTGCTGTGACCCAGCTGGGACAGCCTATCTGAGAGAAGCAAGCCCTCCGGAAGCGACGAGAAACAACATCCGGAAGTACCTGGACTATCTGAGCACCATGGAAGGAGAAAAGCGAAGCAGCATGACCTATCCCTTGCACATCGAGCAGGCGCTGATGGATCGGGTCTCCGCGGGAGATCGTGAGGAGGCGACGTACCTGCTCCACCATATCCTGGACGTCGTAACCCGAGGAACCGTACAGGAGGTGGAAGAAGCACGGTCCCGAGTCCTCGAGATAGTCGTGCTTCTATCGCGCGCTGCGATCGCTGGTGGAGCTGAGGTGGAGTTGGTGTTTGGGTTGGAGTATCGATCCCTCCAACGACTGAGACAGCTCTCTTCGATTGACTCGATCGAGGCGTGGCTCTCACGCATTCTTAGCCGTTTTATGGATCTGGTTTTCGACCTACGACACGTTCGCTACTCGGCACACCTCTCGCGTACACTCTCCTACATTAGAGAGCATTTCGCTGAGCCGATAACCCTCGAGGATGCAGCCGCCGCTGCCGGCCTAAGCTCGGGCTACCTGCGCAGAATCCTCCGATCGGAGCTAAACACCTCGTTCACCGCCCACCTCAGAAAGACTCGATTGGACGCAGCCAGACGACTCCTCAAAAATAGCAGTCTCCCCGTAGGCGAGGTTGCGGTCGCGTGCGGCCTCCCGGATCACAGCTACTTCACCCAACTCTTTCGGAAGGAGCTTGGGCTTACGCCGCGGGAGTACAGGCTAAGACCGATCAAGGAACCTTCAAGGCGCCTGCGGAAGAAAGCGCAGTGACGTGATCCGCCTCGCAAACATGTTTTCCATAATTCTTACTTGACAACTCGTACTTATCCCCCTCAGACTCGACTCGTGCTCGAGCACAATAAGCGATTTGGGGGTACAAATGGCTACCGCAAACACGATCAAGTTCTATCGAACACCATTGGACAAAGAGACACTAAAAGAACTGACCAAACGAAGTGATCTCAGGGGCTTGTCCCATGCTGGGACATTTCTTCTGATATACTTCGGCACGACAAGTATCGCGCTCTATTTCTTCCTCAACCAGATGTGGATCCCAATGGTGATAGCCGCGTACGTACACTCAATGTTCCACGGCTTTATCGGGATGGGAGCCTCGGTGCACGAGCTGTCGCATGGAACTGCCTTTAAAACCAAGTGGTTGAACAACTTTTTCTACAAGCTCTTCGCGTTTCTAAGTTGGAATAGTTACTACCACTTCAAGGAAAGCCATCGCCGGCATCACATGAACACCGGCTTTATGGACCTCGATAAGGAAATTCTCCCGGAACCGATTCCTTTTACACGGGCCCAAGTCGTCGGGTGGTTTACATTTGACTGGGCGAATTTCAAGCGAATAATGTGGACGAATCTGAATCATGCGTTCGGCAACACGGACGTCGACTTCTTTTTCTGGTGCCCCCTACTGAGCAAAGAGGATCTGAAAACCAAGAAACTGATTAGTTGGGCACGCTTCATGTTCGCCGCTCATATTATCCTCGCTGCAATCTTTGTCTACTTCGAGCTTTGGATCCTCATCTATACGGTTACCTTCGGCTACTTTTTTGCCTCGTTCCTTATTCATGGCTGCGAGATTCAGCAACATTCCGGTCTGGCGCGTAACGTTCCGGACTGGCGAATCATTGCGTACACCGCCGATTTCGGCCGGGTCATGTCTTTTCTCTATTGGAACATGAACTACCACGCCGAGCATCATATGTACGCGAGTGTTCCCTTCTACAACCTGCCGAAACTGCGCAAAGCGCTGGCTTGGGATATGCCGAAACCGTTGCGAGGCTATGTGCGAGGCTTATTTCACGTCCTACGGATGAAGAAGAAGCAGAAGCAGGACCCGGAGTTTCGATATATGCCGGATTTTCCAGAAACGGCGAATCCGCCTAAATTGGCGCTGTGAGGGAAAGAAAGCATCGACGTCCCACTATTAACAACATCGCCGATGTAGCAGGTGTTTCGAGAGGCACGGTTGACCGAGCCTTAAACAATCGTCCGGGCGTAAACCAAGAGGTCGCTGAGAAGATCAGACGGATCGCCGGCGACTTTGGCTACGCGCCCAATCGGGCGGCGAAAGCCCTGCGCTTCAACTATGAGCCGCAAACGATCGGTGTGATACTACCGGCCGCGAATGAGTTCTTCGATGACGTTGTTCGAGGGATAAAGCGCGCGGAAGAAGAACTGCACGGTATGGGTGTGCACGCACAGATCGAAACGATTGATGAGTCCGACGAGTCCGCCGTCGTAAACACGATGATGAGGTTAAGCGAAGAAACGGAAGCCTCAGGGCTCGTTATGACCGGCCCAGACACATCAAAGATCAGAACTGCTATCAACAGCATCGCGGACACCGGAATCCCGGTTGTTACAATTAACTCCGACATTTCCGCGGAAAAACGGCTGTGTTTTGTAGGGCAAGATTTACGAAAGAGTGGGCTGGTAGCGGCCGAGCTCTTGGCTAAGCTTGTTCCCACTCCCGGCACAGTGGTCGCCGTTACCGGGGATCTCAACTTTCAGGCGCATCGAGACCGAATTGTCGGATTTCAGGAAGGAATGGAAAAATGGGGCAAACATCTGAAAGTGGCCGTCGGCGAAGGGTATGACAGCTATCAGGGCACACTCCGCTGCGTGAACGACGCCTTTAGTTCTGCGGCGCACAGCGGCACCGAAGTTGTTGGCGTCTATATGGCCACCGGTAGTATCGATGGCTGTCTGGAAGCGGTTAATAACCTTACGGCGGGAAATAGGCCGCGAATCGTTACCAACGACATTCTACCCGCGGTTGAGGCCGGGCTAGCCGACGGGCGTATCGACTTTACTATCTTTCAGGATCCGGAGTATCAGGGCTACATGCCGATGAAGGTTATCTATGAGTATCTGCTCACCAAGCGCATGCCGGAGAGCCATTGGTTCCAGTCTCCAATCCGAATACTCGGAGCTGCGGACTTAGAATAGACCTCGATAGCGGTGCGGAACTCTGCTGTTTTAGCGGCGCCGGGGCATGATCAAGGGGAAATTGATGAAGCTTGAAGTGTATTACCCTTGGTGGGGTAGCGAATCTCTCCCACATCAGGATTTTGCAGCGAAAGTAGCGGACGCCGGGTACGTCGGTGTAGAAGCGTTCCTCTCGGAACAAGTCGACTCGCAGAAGTTCAGGACCAGCTTAGATAAGAAGGGCCTCAAGTACATAGCGCAACACGCCCTCACCCTGGATCCAAATTTCAAATCGCACCGCGAGACTCATACCGATAGATTGCAACGACTTGCGAACCTGGAGCCGGTGTTTCTGAGTAGTCAGACAGGAAGAGACATCTTTAGCTACGAACAGAATAAAGAGCTTATAGAGATTGCATCAGATATCGGTAGCGAGACGGGAGTACCCATTTTCCACGAGACGCATCGGGGACGCTTTAGTTTTGCCGCCCACGTTACCCGCTGCTACCTCGAGGATATTCCCGAGCTCAAACTAACCGTGGACATTAGCCACTGGTGCACCGTAGCGGAATCGATGCTGGAGGATCAGGAGGAGGCCGTACACCTGGCCCTCTCTCGAGCTGAGCATCTGCACGCCCGGGTCGGCTTCGCCCAGGGCCCCCAGGTTATTGATCCGCGTGCACCAGTCTGGGAACATGAGGTAGAACGGCATCTGACATGGTGGGAGCAGGTCGCCCGACGGATGTCCGCCGAAGGACGGAGTGCAATGACGGTAACCGTAGAGTTCGGCCCCGTCCCCTACACGGCCGTACATCCGGCGACGGGCGAGCCCATCCTCGAGCAGTGGGAGGCAAACCAGGCGATTCGACATCTGCTTCAAACGCGTCTCACCCCGTACACGTATACCGAGTAAGCAACCCCGACGGCGAGCGTGCCAATGCCTTTCCGTCCATTTGTAACGAGACCGGCATCCCGACGCTATGCTCGGATGCGCCGGTCGTCATTTGTAGCCATTAAACTCGTGTATAGCGTTTACAAAGGCCACGACATTTTCAAGCGGGGTGGTCGCCTGAATGTTATGGATCGAGTTAAAGACGTAGCCCCCGCCCCTTGAAAAGATCTCGCAATTTGTGAGCACTTCTTTGCGGACCTCCTCGGGTGCACCAAAGGGCAGTGTGTGCTGGGAGTCTGCGGAAGCGCCCCAGAAAACAAGGCGATCGCCGTAAGCATCCTTGAGTCGTTTTGGGTCCATTCCTTTCGCCGATGTTTGAACCGGATTCATGATGTCGAAACCGGAATCGATGAAATGGGGGATCAGGTCAAAGACGGCGCCGTCGGTGTGCTTGACGGTTTTCCAGTTGGTGTTCTCGTGGATCCAGTCGTTAACCTTCTTATAGTAAGGATGGTAAAGCTCATCATACTGTTCTTCGGATAGAAACTGTGACTCCTGAGTGCCGAGATCGGTGCCGCAGTTGAAGGTAACGTCGACCGAATCCCCGACCACTTCTTTGACTCGTTTGAGGTTCTCTACGGCGATGTCGGTCTGCCGGTCAAAGATCTCGGCAACATAGTCCTTTCGCGCAACGGTCGATATATACCATTCCTCTACGTCACGCACGCCTCGAGGATCCTTGAGGTTCATTGCAGGAACGAGGGCTATATCTCCTAATCCGGTACCGCCGAAATTGGCGATCACCCCGCGGCCGGTTGTCGCCACCGCCGCGGCGTAGTCACGAAAGTACTCGAGATCCGCGTCGCTGAACGGATTAAACTCTTGAAGGTTATCTTCGACGTCCAGCTCATCCTCATCGAAATGGTTTTGCCGAATGACTGCGTCGAAGAAGTACCCACCGTCCGGTAGACGGCCGCTGGGAGAAGCTGAGGTGTCCCCTTCCGGATGGAGGTAGTAATCCCCCTTGGCGTCAACGGTAGTATTGAATTGGCCGGGGACCAGGAGCACTTGCCCCCAGGGGGCTCTCCACTCTTTCCAATCCTTGAGCGGAAAGCCGAACATGGTGTTTCTGGGATAGATACCGTCGACATCGACTTTCAACACCTCTTTTAGGTCTTCTTCTATCATGCCAAGCATCTGGAACGGCTCGCAAATCTTGACGGGACGCTCTTCCAAGCCGAAGTACTTGCGAAGCTTCTCCACAACAATGCAGTGTATGCCGGTCACCGGTGTCGACCCAAAATCGATGGGGACCTTATCTTCCTGAAAGCTCAACGCCTTTCTGAGTAGCTCTCGTCCTGCCATGGCTCTCCCCTGTTGATTGTCTTATGAGTAGGTACTACTTAGATCTTGCATAAATGCGCAGCACGATACGTGCCAACGTGAACACACGAAAGCTAAGTGTCAATGCATTAAAGACTTTCGTCAACTATGAGGGGGCGCAACACCGAAACGATAGCTTGCCGGCGTGAAGGAAACACCCCAATAAGACGAGGGAACGGGCAATTTCTTACTCGCGCCACCTGTGAAGCTTCGCACAATCAGACACCGGTTTGGGGTCCTCGTCTGACCTGTGCCGGCGTCATCCCTGACAACCGACGAAAAACCTTGGTCATATGGCTCTGATCGGAAAAACCACACAGCTCCGCTATATAACTGAGAGAAAGGTAGGTAGTATCGAGAAGCTCCCGAACTCGGTTAACCCGTACACGCTGCACGAATCGAGAAAAGGGCTCTCCCATCTCCTGAGAGAAAACTTGGCTGAAATACGCGGGGGAAAGTCCCGCCGTTTCCGCCGCCTCGGTTAGGCTAACCTTCCCGCGGTAGAAGCGATGAACGTAATCAATAGCACGGCGCAGGGCGGTAACGTGTATAGCGCTCCCCGGAACGGTAATCACCGAACTAGAAAACCGCCGGACGATGCGAGCCATCCAGTGAGCAATATCGTTTAGGTCGTTCAAGTCGCCGAGCTCGTCTAAAAATTGATAGTTAAGACCAAAGATCCGCTCTGCGTCACCGCCTTTCGAGATGGCAATACGGGAGAGTAGCACCACTATCTCTCGCGCTCTGTTTTTGATGCGCTCAAGATCCGCGCCCAGCGTAAAGAAGACGTGACCGAGGAGTTCATTTAGAGCAGCTTGAGCGTTTTCGGTTTGCCCGCCGGCGATCGCATCCATAAGGCGCTGTTCCTTGTCCATTGGGTAAGATGGTCGCTCCGGGTCTAAACCGACTTCGTTTCTGTACCGTTTGAGCTCTTGAACGTACTCGTTGATCCGGGACTCCCTCAGAAGTCGCTCACCGCTCCCACGCCCGACCTCCTCTTGGCGATGCGTCAGGGAGAGGCAGGAGCGGTAGAGTTGTTCCGCAAGCGCGTGGACACGAGACGACTCGACCACCGGGATCCGCTCGAACATTTCTCTCAGGCTCGCCATCTCGACCCGCGCAACCTCTTTAGACCTGAGTTCAAGCGGCTTTAAGATCTCTTCCAGGAAGAATTCGTCCTCATTTATGGTCCGCACCGGCCCGCCGACGAGAGCCCCCAAGAGCTCTCCGGTCTCTCCTGTCAATGGAACTACCCAGTGTAGCAGTGCACTGGGACAAAGAAAGACTTGCCGTCCCCCGAATCGGACCGCCTTTTTTGCGTACTCGATATGGTCCGATCCAACCCGGGTTGATGTGGGAACCGCGCCATGGGCCAGCCGGCAGAGCCGGCACGGATAGGAGCCCAACTCCATAGGGTACAAGAGCGCTCCGGCGGCATCCAAGAGCGAACAGGGAATACCCGTTGCCTCGGCGTATTGGCTTGCCAGAACGGTAGCGTCGACCAACAGATTCTGAGAAGTCTGAACGCCGTAGGGGAAATCCACCTAAAAATCATACCACGAGGCATAAACATTTTATAGACCGAACGTGAAAAGGCGTCCATCATCGGGATAGTTATGCGTTATAAAGCCATTGCCTGCAAAGTTTTTGCGAGAGAACTTTCACTGCTAATCGCACGCAGCCCGGCGGTGATCGACGTTACTTGGATACCCCAGGGACTTCATAGTTACCCGTCTCTCTTGCGGGACGAGATTCAGGCTGAGATTGACCGAACCGAAGCGCCTTGGGATCGGCCGGATGCACCCGCCCGCCCACCGGAGGAGTATAGCGGGATAATTCTCGCGTTTGGGCTGTGTTCCCGCGCAATAGCCGGACTCTCATCGACCAGACTGCCGATCATTGTCCCCAAGAGCCACGATTGTATTGCCCTTCTCCTCGGCAGTCACAAACGCTACCGTGAGCAGTTCGATGCAGCCCCGGGAACCTACTGGTTTAGCCCCGGCTGGATCGAACAAGCTGCATTTCCAAGTGGAGAACAATGTGCCCTAATGAAAGAGCGGTTCGCCGAGCTTTACGGCGATGATAACGGGGAGTACCTGGTCGAATTGGAGCGTGATTCTCTCGCTTCATACACTCGAGCAGCCCTGATCACTTGGCCACACCTCGATCGTCCGGAGTATGAGGCTCGTTTGCAGGAGATTGCCGAGGATTTTGGTTGGAAGGCGGAACGCGTTAGCGGAGATCACCAATGGATGCAGCGTATCCTCGATGGTGACTGGCGAGACGAGGAAGCCGTCAGTTGCCCTCCCGGCATGACTCTCGATGCCAGTAACGACGACGAGATAATCAGCATTGTCTCGCAAGAAGAACCGGTCACGGAGACACAAGCCACGCCCCGAGGGCAAGACAACTGATGTTTAAGCTCATCCACGGGGGAGCGATCATCACGAATCATCCTTCCGCGGAATCTACCGTTTTGCAAGTCTTGCAGGAGAGCCGACCGTCGCTGTAGCCGATCTCGATCAGGTCATGCTTACCGGTGGCTTTGGGCATCACCTGGGCGTCGCGAGTGCCATGAGGATCGGATTGTTGCCGCCGATCGATTATGATCGATTTGGCACTGTATCCAACGGTGTCGGCCCCGGCGCCCTTTTGGTGCTAAGGCAGGCGGATACGATAGAACACATGATCGGTTTTCAGCGGGCTGTCGAGTACATCGAGCTGTCGGGGCATCCGTTCTTTCAGGATAGCTATATTGAGCATATAACCTTCCCCGAGTGGGAGGAAAAGTCAGCAGTAACATCTACGCAAGGAGGAGAGCATTGAGTTTGCAAGGTATTTCCGAATCCCTACAGAAGGGCAAGGCAAAAGATGTAAAGCAATTGGTCCAGGAAGAGCTGGATAACGGAAGCACCGCCAAGACAGTCCTCGAAGAGGGCCTTATGGCGGGCATGAACATCGTAGGGAAGAGATTCAAGGCGAACGAAATCTACGTCCCGGAGGTTCTGATCGCAGCACGTGCTATGTCCGCGGGTATCGAAATTCTCAGACCTCTCCTGATCGACGAGGCCGTGGAATCAAAGGGGATCATAGTAATCGGCACGGTGAAAGGCGATCTCCACGATATAGGGAAGAATCTTGTTAAAATGATGATGGAAGGCAAAGGCTTCAACGTGATCGACTTAGGCACCGATGTTTCCGCGGAACAGTTCGTCCAGGCAGCGCAGGAGAACAACGCGAATATCATCTGCTGCTCCGCCTTGCTGACAACCACGATGACGGAAATGCAAAACGTTATCGCCAAGGCAACCGAAGCGAACATCCGAGACTCAGTTAAGATCATGGTTGGTGGCGCGCCGATAACCCAAGAATACTGCGACTCTATAGGTGCAGACGCCTACACTGCAGACGCCGCAAGTGCCGCGGAAAAAGCCTTCGAGCTGGTCGGAGCGTAAGAGCTTCGGAGGCGCAAACGCGAACCGTCGGCGGCTTTGTATAGCACCGCACGATTACCGTGGTCGGTGCTTCCCGCTTCGTCACGCTCCGGGGCACGGTAAATTCCGTTGACGAACAGCTGCTACGCGGAGCCTTCCTCGCCGCAAACAACAGCAACCTGGCTGAAGAACCGAGCCTCTCGCGCATCCGGCCGGCCCAAAAGAAGCGGATTCCCTGGAGACCGATCGTCACGGTCTCCGAGGGCGCCGGTGGGGTGGCCTCGCTCCCGGTCTCTCGATCTGAGGACTTCGCATGCACAGATGCCGGGAGACCAACAGCAAAACATCGTCAACGTCGGAATACGAAGCAACGAGTCTCGAGAACATCCTGCGAGCCCAGAAGATGGGCGTAAAGCAACTGCCGAGCATATACATCAACGGTGCGCTTGCCTACGAATCCATTATCCCGAGTCGGGAGGCGCTCAACAACACCATACGCAAGGCCCGCGACTAATCGCCCCAGAGGAAGGGCTCAGGGGAGGAGGTTCAACCCGCGATACACTCTGTAAGCGGTTTTCTCGGTAGTGGGAACACAGCCGCCATAGTGGTGCCGACCAAGCTTCTCGGCCAACAGGGTATATCCACGGCAATCGCAACTAACAATCAAGGGCGGTACCGAGTTCATCAAGCGTTTGTCCAAGCCGGGGGTATGCCGCGCTCTTTTCGTGCGTATCACGCACATCCCGGGACGGAATCAACCTTTGACTGCGCCTTGTGTCAGACCGCTTACGATGTAGCGATT
>CAYFQV010000044.1:0-21628 GCA_964345195.1 uncultured Spirochaetaceae bacterium | reverse complement strand
CCAGGTGCGCACGCTGCCTGCCTACGACGTGTTCCGAGCGATCGTGAACCCATAAACAATCTGTTGTTGTGCTTTCGAGTGAAGCGTCGGTTCGGCGTATTTTGCGGTTGGTGGTCTACAGGCCCACGCAAAAGGATAGGGGAAAACGGGAAAGAGATCCGCATAGACCAAGCGACCGTGTCTACTGTTGACAGTACAGGCCGGTTCCCTCGGCCCAGTCAGCGACGCCGGGTTTGACTTCTTCGAGAACGGCGGGCTCGTTGAGGCGATAAACTCGTTCTTGTCCGCCTTGCCCTCCGTAAAAACGATATCAAAAGCGCCGTGAAATATGGCAAGGTGTATTAAATGCCACTCCGACCTACCCTTTCACCGCTCCGCTCAAAATACCGCTAATGAACTGACGCTGGAGAAAAAGGAAGAGAATAATAATTGGAAGCGTCGAGAGCGACGTCCCGGTCAAAACTGCTCCATAGTTGATGACCTGTCCGTCAGCGATCATTCCCGAGAGTGCAACGGGTATAGTCTTCATGGTATCCCGACTCAGAATGATCAGCGGCCACATGAAGTTATTCCACTGGAACATGAACATGTATATCGTCAGTGCCGAGATCGCGGGGGTCATGGTCGGCATGACGATACGGGCAAAAATCGAAAACTCACCTGCTCCGTCGATGCGAGCTGCTTCGAGAAGAGAATCCGGGACTCCGAGCATGTTCTGCCGCATGAGGAAGATCCCAAAGACGTTCGCAGCAGTCGGGAGAATAACCGCCTGATACGTGCTGAGCCAGCCGAGCCAGACCATGAGGCGAAACAGCGGAATCAGTGTCGCCTGATACGGAACCATGAGAGTCAGCAGAATCAGCGAGAAAAAGAGCTTGTCGCCCTTGAACCTGAACTTGGCGAACGTATACCCGGCCAGTGAGCACAGAAAGACCGTGACGACGCAAAACACGGCAGCGATAATGAAGGAATTCCAGATAATCCGAAGAAATGCGAGGCGGTTCACCAGCGCATCGAAATTGTTCAAGAGGTGGACACTCGGGAATAGGGATGGCGGTGTAGAAAAAATCTGGCTCGTTGTTTTAGTCGAGGAGATAAACATCCAGTAAAACGGAAACAGAGAAACCAGGGCACCGATGGCGAGACCAGCGTGTAAAGAGATTGTCCCGACTGCTTTGCGAATCTGTAGAGCTCTCATTTCTCGTCTCCTGCGATCTTAAACTGTATGTACGACAGAATCGCAATAAAGGCGACCATCACGTAACTGATAGCTGACGCATATCCGAAGCGGGCTCGTTGAAAGCCCTGCTGATACATGTAGTGGGTAATCGTCCGGGTAGCATTATTCGGACCACCTTGGGTCAGAATAAAAGACTCGTCAAAAAGCTGAAGTGTCCCTACGGTAGACAACACTGCACAGAAAAGGATCACGGGTTTCAGCATAGGAATCGTTATCGACCTGAACTTTCGCAGGGGCGAAGCACCGTCGATAGATGCAGACTCGTAGAGATCATTCGGGATCGCTTGCAGGCCTGCGAGCATGATGACCATGTTGTACCCCGTCCACCGCCATGTGATCGCGCTCATGAGCGAACCACGCGCCCAGTTTCGGCTGGAAAGCCATGGCGCCGGCTCGAATCCAAGGGCGCTCACAGCATAATTCATGACTCCGTGGTTTTCGTTCAGAATCACCTGGAAGACGATCGCGTAAGCAACAAGGGCCGTCAGCGCCGGTAGAAAATAGCTGACGCGAAAGAAAGCGCGCAGACGGAGTCGGGGCGAGTTCATGAAATTCGCGATGATTAAAGCCAGACTCAGTTGAATGGGCACCTGCACGAAGAGCAGCAAAAGCGTATTGAACATCGTCAGTCGGAATAGCGGGTCGTTCACCAGAGAAACGTAGTTACTCAGGCCGGCAAAGCTGAAACTGCCCTGTTCAAACGCCTGAAAACTGTATAAAAACGACTGAATGATCGGGTAGAGCATGAAACTCACGAACAGGATCATAACCGGTGCCAAAAAAATATATGGCGCCGTTTTTCGTGTCAGTATTTTCGCGTTCGCCACTGAACCGTCTCCTTCCGTCTGCATTGATCGAAGAATCAACGAAATTCAATACGCCCACTCACCGTTTCTGGTGAGTGGGCGTAACGAGGATACCATCCTGCATTGGACGGAACTACTCTTGGGCCATCGTCCGGCCGGTCTGACGGGCAATCTCCTCTGCAGCGTCCTGAAGCGCCGTTCGGGGATCAGCTCCACCGAGCAGTACAGACGCCTGGGCATCGGTAATTACCTGTTCAGCGGCAGAAAAATCAGATGTGTAGTTAATCGGCGGAATGTTCGGCACCTGCTCGACAAATACCTGCCAGACTTTTTGCCCACTGAAATACGGGTCAGGTTCGGAAAAGAAATCAGTTTCGAGCGCGGGCTGGTAGGCAGGGAAAATGCCATACGCCTCCATAATTGCCATCTGTCCCTCGACGGTCAGAACGCTGAATTCGGCAAAGCGCCATGCGGCGGTCGGGTTTGACGTGCTCGCGGGGATAACGAGATTCGAGCCACCGAGATTCGCCGCCCGGTTTCCACCCGGCTCGGATGCGGGAAGAGGAAACACGCCCCATTCGCCGTCAAGGTCGGGTGCAACATCCTTGATCGAACCTGAATACCAGACACCGAACGGGATAGTCGCAAGATCGCCATTAGCGGTACCAGTCAGTATCGCATCCCAGGAAGGCGTGTTGAGAACAAGCTCTCGTGCGTGGGCCTCAGCGAGGAACTCCATTGCTCGGACAGCCGGCTCGTGATGAACAATGATTTCTCCGGCCTCGTTGAAATAGAAGTTGCCGACCTGATTCAGGAGGATGCGAAACGTTCCGTCGTCGTTCGCCATGTCGACCTGGAACAGATGCGCTCCCGTGGCGTCCATGATCGCTTCACCCGCGTCGAGATAATCATCCCAAGTCTTTATTTCGTCGGGGCTTACGCCGGCCTGCTCAAAGAGATCCCGACGGTAGAAAACGCCGACCGGACCGGAGTCCCACGGTGCTGCGATAATGGAGCCTTCGTGAGAGATGACAGGAACCTTGCTCGGGTCGATCTCGTCCATGTAGGGTTCCATGAGTTCGGTCAGATCCATGAATCCACCCGGGAAATTATAACTGAACGACGGAAGCCGTTCATCGAGCTGAATCACGTCCGGCAGACCTTCCCCGCCGGCGGAAAGGCCGACGGTTACTCGGTCGTACACGTCGGTACGTCCGATGTCCGATACGATGACCTCAACGTTCGGATACCGTTCCATGAACAGATCAGCCGTGACCTGCAATGAACTCGCCGCGACGTTCCATCCCCAGACTTCAATTGTTCCTTCCGGTTCGGCGTCGAGATCGACTCCTGCAGAAGCGGCAGCTTCACCACCACCGGCGGCAAATACCATGCTGGTTACCGCGAGTAGAAGTATCGCTCCCATGAGCGCGCGAGAAATTAACTTTGTTGCCACAATGCAACCTCCTTGTGCGTTATACGGGGTGTACACATGTTCAGCTATCCGACACACATTATACGTTCCCGCATAGTGACTATGGCGCCATTCATTTCTCACCGCAACAAAAACTTGTTAACCTCGTTCCTCTTATCTGAAACCGTTTATGCATATTTTTTCGGGTATTATTCGCGCGTAGCGCCGGAACCCGCTTTGCAAGGGGAAAGAGTATGCGGTATTATCTCAATATATGAAACTGAGTCGCGGAATTTTCGCTATGGGATGATCGATGGAATACGAACACGAAGCCCACTTTTCCTACGCGGCGCTTACCGAGCGCACAAAGCTCTTGCCGTTTTATCTTGTTGGCGTCGGCTGCGACTGGGAACAGGAAGCGGTGAACCGTCCCTTCGGTTACCCGTCGCACGTATGGGTACAGACGATGTCCGGATCAGGCTATCTCCAGCTCGAGAATCAAACATACGAAGTCGGGCCCGGGGAGGGGATACTCATACATCCCGGCCTCTCGCATCACTACCACGCAATCGGCCTCGATCCGTGGCGGGTGGACTGGATCGCATTCGAAGGCAACAGTGTCGCCCGCGTTCTTGCCAGCATAGATCGTTCCGCATCGGGGGTGTATTCGGTCGTTCATCAGGAACAGATCTCCGCTGAGCTTCACCGCGCCCTCGGGATACTCAAGGGAGCGAGTGACCCCCGCGGTGAGGAGTGTTCTGCGATCGCCTATTCTGTCCTGATGCTTCTTGCACGCTTGACCCATTCGTGGGACGAGGACTCCCACATGACCTATCACAACAGACTCGCTCCGGTGTTCCGATACATCGACGAGAACTACCCCGAGCCCATTCAGATTGCCGACCTCGCAGACCACATCTCTATTTCACCTCAGTACCTGTGTCGACTCTTTCGCGCGTATCTGAACGCAAGACCATTCGAGTACGTCGCAAGCGTGCGCATCGCGAAGAGCAAGCAACTTCTTATCGAAGCTCCGGAAATGCGCATACAGGATGTTGCGACATCTGTCGGCTACGAGAACGAAAGCTACTTCGGAACGGTGTTCCGACGGGCCGAAGGAGTCTCGCCGACGCGATTTCGGGCAATACATGGTGTTGAATAAGACCGGCCGGAAACGCATTGCGCATAAAGGACCCGCCGAAACGCGGTCGGCGAGCAACCCATGTAGCGCGAGAACGTTCTCGAGAGATGATAGCCATCGGCAAAGCCGTAGCGTTCGGCGATCGCTGCCACGGAGTCCTGCGAGTTCTGGAGTCTGCGACTCGCCGCCTGCAGCTTCAGGGTGAGAAAGTACTGCTTGGGAGAGATGCCTGTTACCGCCGGAAACCGCCGGTACAGTTGCCGCCGGGAGAGGCCTGCGATTTCGGCAAAGTCGATGACCGAACGACGCTCCTCAAGGTGTTTTTCCATCCAGCTGAGTAAGTTGCGAATAGCGGGATCGTCGGTCAACGCGGCGGCCTTCGCGTTGACGAGCGACGGACGCGGCCTTGAGGCTCCCTGAGCCCGCGCAAGACGGACGAGCAGTCGCGTAAACTCACCGGCTGCGGCGACGTCTGCGCCTCGTTCAGATTTCGCGAGCTCCCGGACGATTCTGCGGCACATCGAAGGTATCGAAGGAAGTGCCCCGAGATGGTACGGAGTCGAATACGTCATGCCCAGTGCTTCTATACATTCATTAGACTCAAACTCGAGGAAAAAAAACTTCCAGTTCACAGAACCCGATGACCAGTAGCTGCACGGGACACCCTGTGGAACGAACATGAATTGTAGTGAGCCAAGCGCATACACGTTCTGATTTTCGCCGGTGCCGAGACGCACTATACCATTGCCCTGAATCGAGACAAACAGACCGTCGGCGGGAAGCCCGGTCTCGTGCAGCCCATGGTAGGTCTCGTCTGCTTCGACTTCCCAGACTGTCTGCACTGAAGCCAGAACTGCATTGTCAGTACGAGGCACATATGCCCGATTCGAATATGGCACGTTTCTTCATCTCCGGTACAAAAAAGCCATTCCACTTCTGATTGTTGCCGCAATATTCTTGCATATCATGCGCGTGCAGGCAAACGAATACGGCATACGCTATTCAGTTGTTCCTCTTGTTCCGGAGAACGACCAGAACGGCTCACCGTCGGTAATTGATTTATCCGGCGTTTGGGACGCAGCGATTATAAGCGATGTCGCACAGGTCGATGGAGGGTTCTCGTATCCCGATCGTGTACCACAACCCTCCGGTCCGTCGACCTCGGTTAAGGTCCCCGGAGAGTGCTTTCTTCAGGGGATGCATATCGATGAAAGCGACACGGTAATGCTGAGCACCCGTTTCACGGTACCCGAAGACTGGATTGGACACGCGATCGTCCTCCGCCTCGACTGCGTGCACTCTGCGGCAGCCGCCTGGGTAAACGGTGTCCGGGTTGGTCAGGACGAAGGGGTATTTCTCCCGACGGCCTACGATTTATCAACCGTGTGTAAACCGGGAGAATGGAACGATCTTTCGATAACCGCACGGTCGGCAGGCACTGCGGATGAAATTGCGAAGGCTTCCCGCTACACTGATCATCCCCTGACCGGTATTCTGCGCCAGATCAGACTGCTTCGACTGCCAACGGTGTTTCCTGCGGGTCTGATGGTCCAGACGCGGTTCGGCGAAACGGGCGCCGCTGTAGTTGATGTATCAGGCCTTCTGATACAGGCAGCCGGTCAGGCAGGCGAATCACCCTCGGTTACTATTCATGCGGCGCTCATTGACGCTCAGGGCATTACCGTATCCGAATGCCGCCCGGACGTGCTTGTCAATGGTCCGAACCAGCTCAGTATGCGTTTCCGCGTAGACGAACCCGAGCACTGGAGCCCTGAGTATCCGTACTGCTATACACTGATTGTTCAGGTGAACGACGGCAGAAACGAGTCACGCTTCCAGCGCCGCCTCGGACTGCGGTCGGTTTCGGTACAGGAACGCGCCGTTCGGGTAAACGGAAACGTCATCAAACTCCGGGGTGTGTGCCGGCACGACTCCCACCCGAACGCCGGACGGGCCTATGTCCCGGGCCTCTGCGAAACTGACATTCGTCTGTTCCGAGAGGCGAACGTCGATTTTCTTCGCACCTCTCATTACCCGCCCGGCGAGAACCTCGTCGACGCAGCCGACGAAGCCGGCGTGTTTCTGGAAATCGAGGCGCCGGTGTGTTGGGCCTTCGGCTTTACACCCTACGATGAATCCGAGCGAAGGTCGGTTCCATGGGACGAGCTCTCGCACCGCGAACAGTCACTCCGGCACGAGAGTGTCGTGTCATCCTGTCTCAGGATGGCACGCCTGTATGGGGACCACCCCTCGGTACTCATCTGGTCGCTGGGAAACGAGTCACTCTGGGCTCCCCCGTTCGAGGCCGCCGCACAGGTGCTGGAAGCTATCGACGGGGAGCGGCTTCGCACGTTCAACTGGGCTGACTATCGCGACGATGATGCTCCGTTCTGCCAGATCGGTGTGCACCATTATCCTGGCCCGGATGGTCTGGCGAAGTTCGCCAGTTCCACCCGTCCGATGCTTTTTGACGAGTACTGTCACTTGAGCTGCTACAATCGCAGCGAACTGAAAACGGACCCTGGTGTAAGAGACCTGTGGTGGACTGCGATCTCAAACGCGTGGGAGACCATTCAACGAACGCCTGCGTATCTCGGGGGTTCGGTGTGGTCCGGCGTCGACGAGTACTTTGAAACATACGCCGACGGGTCAATCGGCTATGGACACTGGGGAGTACTAAACGGTGACCGCAGCCGAAAGCCCGAGCACTACCATCTTCGCAAGGCGTATTCACCGGTCAGATTACTGAAGCATTCAGCCCGGTTCGATACTGCGCGAGAGCAGCTGCGTCTGCCGATAGATAATCGACTCGCGTCGCGGAGTCTATCCGCGATTGATTTCCGTTGGATCTGCGGAGAGCATGAGGGTACAGCGCATGTCGAGGAATCGAATGCCTCGCGCGGATCCGAACTGGTGATCGATCTTCCGACATCGGCCTTTCGCGACGAGACACCCGTTTTCATCGAGGTCCGGACGTTATCCGCTCGTATACTCGATGAGGAGGCTTTTGTTTTCGACGGCGCCGGGAACCACTCCGTGGAGGGCGAATCAGGAACTCAGCCGGTCCCGTTTCCCGTTACTTCGTGCACCGCGTTCGCACTTCCCCGACACGGACAGAAAGAACCACTGAAGATCGGCGGGTATAATCCCGCGAATCTCAAGAACGAAGCCGATCGACTCTGCAACGCAGGCTCGTTTTCATGGACGCATTCGACGTTACGGCAGGGACAGTTCCGGCTTGGGTATAAATGGAAGGTGAGTGTGCCGTTCGATCCCTGGCAGGTCGGAGTGGTTGTGCATTTCGACAGCGAACTGCTGCGTCTTCGATGGATGCGATACGCTGAACACAGTTGGTACCCACCTGGTCACATAGGACGCGCTCACGGAGTCACCGATCTCACAGGAAATCCAGGCCCGGATTCGACGTCAACGAAACGGCACGTCGCCTGGGTCGAGTTCGAAACCGGTGATGGAAAACTGATCCGGCTCGAACCCAAGGGAGTTGCACACGTTCGCGTCTTGCAAAACGGTGGTGGCATTGCACTTCTTGCCCGCGCTGAGGCAGGAAGCGAACAGTTCGTCGAATCGTATTTTTCAACACAAGCGCTTATATCGGGAGACACCGTGTCCGGTGAGTTTATCGTTACAGTATCGCCCGTTACTATATACCCAGGAGGATTACAATGAACGTATTCGAAGACGATGCAGAACTTTTCACACAGGCCCGCAAAGAACTGTACACCGCGGTAATCGGTGATATCTGTGACCAGATGGGGCTTCGCCATCAGTTCTTCACGCCACGAATTCGCCCTCTGCAGAACGGTCCCGGGGTTCCCCTCACGATAGGGCGGGCAATGACCGTGCTGGAAGCAGACGTATTCGACGATACGTCGGCAGCCCGAATAAGCGATCACGAAAGCACGCTTCCCTTCGGTCGTATGCTCGAGGCCCTCGACGACCTGAAACGGGATGAGGTGTACGTGTGTGCCGGATCAAGCCCCCGATACGCCCTTGTCGGCGAGCTCATGGCAACAGCCATGAAAGCACGGGGAGCAGTCGGAGCGATCTGTGAGGGGTATATCCGGGACAGCGAAGGGATACTCGATCTCGGATTTCCCGTCTACTCGTACGGTCCATACGCTCAGGATCAGCGCGGTCGGGGGAAAGTCATCGACTTTCGGGTACCGATAGAGGTCAGCGGTATCCCGGTTCGTGCAGGGGATATAGTCGTTGCCGACATCGATGGCGCCCTGGTCGTACCACGCGAGCGCGAAACGGAGATTTTCGAGCGCTCGTTCGAAAAGGCGAGAACGGAAAGCACGGTGAGACAGGCAATAGTCGCAGGAATGGGTGCGGCAGAGGCATTTCGAAGCTACGGCGTACTGTAAAAGAACGAAGAAGGAGGGCGATGAGTATGAAAATTACCGACGTAAAAGTCTGGCTCGTTGAAGGAATCAAGTACAACTGGACGCTGTTAAAGATATATACCGATACCGGGCACACCGGCGTCGGCGAAGCTACAAACTGGCCGGGAAGCCCGATTATCGAAGCGGCTGCGCGTCACGCCGGTGAGCGCGTCATCGGCATGGATCCTCTGCGGACCGATTACATATGGACAAAATTGTACCGCGACCTCAACTGGATCGGCCCCTATGGCGCTTCGCTCTGTGCGATAAGCGGTATCGATATGGCGCTACTCGACCTGAAGGCGCGGTACTACGGCATGCCCGTATACGAGCTGCTCGGAGGGGCGTTCCGAACCGAAATCCCTCTCTACGCTAATTACTGGTTTACCGATGCAGATTTCACGGCGGATTCCTACGCGAAAGCGGCTCGCAACGTTCGTGACGCGGGATTTGGTGGCGCAAAGCTCGATCCCTTCGCGCACACGAATTACTTCTACGGTGACGATCTGTCGTCCAATCTGGAACTGACCGAGGACCAGCGCGTGCGGGCGGTTGAAGTGGTCGCTGCGGTGAGGGATGTGCTCGGACCAGATGCGCTTCTTATGATCGAAACACATGCGCTGCTTAATTTTTCCACTGCAGTCGACATGGCTCAGCGATTGCTGCCGTATCGTATCAGCTGGTTCGAGGAACCGGTCGGGCCGGAAAACGCCGATACTCTTGCTGCGTTTCGCTCGCGGATACCGCCGGAGATCGCCTTGTGTGTTGGAGAACGTCACTACACACGAAGCGGGTTTCGACCCGTGTTCGAGAGAAACCTCTGCGATATTGTCATGCCTGATATAACCCGCTGCGGTGGACCGAGCGAGATGAAACGAATAGCGACAATGGCCGAGGCATACCAGACCCTGATTGCACCGCATAACCCGAACGGCCCGTTGAGCACTCTCGCGAGTGCACATGTGTGCGCGTCCATCCCGAACTTCTTTCGACAGGAGTTCATGTTCACCGATGTGCCGTGGCGGGATACGGTTATTTCAGAACCTCTGGACGTTCAGGATGGTATCTTGAGGCTCAGCAATCGCCCCGGCCTGGGTGTTGATCTTGTCGACGAAGAAATAGAAAACCATCCCGCGATCCGATCCCCACGACCGGGATTCTACGTATAGGAGAACGCCATGTCACTGTCAATTGATCTGTCACACAGCAATGCACTGGTCACCGGTGTCAGCAGTGGAATCGGTTTCGGCATCGCTGATGTTCTTGCCCAGAGCGGGTGCAACGTGTTCGGATGCGGACAACGCACGGCCGACAGTGACGGTGCCCGGCGTTTTCTCGAAACAGTTCGCGCACGCGGATTGAAGGCCGGGTACACCTCCATCGATATCTCTCAGGCTGAGGCTCCCCAGCGTCTTGTCGACGAGGCCGTGTCGCTACTCGGCGGCATAGACCTCGTGGTGTCGAACGCGGGGCGCAACGTCTTCGAGGGCGTAGACGCCTGTGACCTCGACGCGTGGAACGCGTGCATGGATCTCGATCTTCGGTCCCACTGGCTTCTCGCCCGGGCGGCTGGACCCATTTTGAGACAATCAGAGCAGAATATAACCGGTCGCGACCCGCTGTTTATTGTCATTACTTCGAACCACGCCTACGCGACAATTCCAGGCTGTTTTCCGTATAACGTGGCGAAAAACGCGCTCACATCGCTTGTTCAGTCACTCGCCATCGAATGGGGTCCGGAGATTCGGGCGGTCGGCATAGCTCCCGGCTTTATCGACACGCCAGGAAATCAGACCTGGTTCGATTCGTTTCCGGATTCCGCTCTGGAACGCGGGCGTACTGAGAACAAGCATCCGGTCGGGCGCATAGGCTCGGTCGAAGAAATCGGTGGCATGTGCGCGTTTCTGTTCAGCCGTTATGGGCGCTTCATCGACGGCACTACCGTACTCGCCGATGGTGGCCGATCCGCTCTGATGCAGGACGACTGACCTAATCCTCTGTATTCGCCTGCCGGTGACTCTTCGAACGCCGCTCCGATTCGTGGGAAATCGGCTGAATCGAGATCGGTGTCTTCACAGGTTGTCCAGAATCGTTTTCCGTCGACCCGAATAGGGGCACCCTCATCCTCGCTGGCCCGAACTTGGAAAACGTCTTGTCCTTCGAGGAGTCCCACGTGGTTGCTCGGGACTACGTGGCCTATTCCAGATGCCCTCTCGTCATAGTCGGCACGGGAACATTTCTATCGAGTCTTGACAAAGCCGGGAATACCGCTTTAGTAACCATAGCGGTTGGTAATTCTTCAGTAAGGCCTGTCATGTCTTCAGTGCGATCTTTCTCAACCTACGTGAGGAACTATGGCGAGTGACGGTGTAATTTTCCTCTTCGACGACTTCGAGACTCTTGATGCCTTCGGGCCAGTTCAAGTGCTCGGAGGTTTAGAGGGGAACTGGAATCTGCAATTTTGGTCCATCGGTGGCGGCGCAATACAAAGTCGCCATGGAGCACTGATTCAGACAAATCCGATTCCATTGAAACGACACGAGCTCAGTTTCGTTCTTGTCCCCGGCGGTCCCGGTACGCGTGAGTTGTCCCAAGACGAAGACTGTCTGACACACCTCCGAACACTCTCGGATTGGGCCTCCAACGTGTTGACCGTTTGTACGGGCTCCGCACTTCTCGCCGCATCAGGCGTTTTGGACGGGAGACGAGCAACTTCCAATAAGATGGAGTTCGAGTGGGTGCGCCGGCAGAGGGACTCAGTTGACTGGGTTCGATCGGCCCGTTGGGTTGTAGACGGTAAGTTCTACACTTCCTCAGGCGTGTCTGCCGGGATCGATATGTCCCTGGCGTTCGTGCATGACACACTCGGGCCCTCAAGGGCAAAACGTGTTGCGGACGCAATGGAGTACACGAGAAACCCGAATTCTACCAAAGATCCGTTTGCGGCTGTCGTCAAATAGGCTTGGAGCCGAAAAGAAACGTTAGCACGCATTACTAAGACGACCCCAAGGGTCGAGCCAGTCGAACGTTCAAGAAGCGTGGGCAGAGGAATTTCAATTCGTTGTAGCGCAATGTGTGGCGAAAGGCGACTGTGAGGCGAAACGATGAGAGTTTTGCATTCGGCATCGGATGGCTGGGTTTCCTGACGGGACTCAGAGCTTTCGACTAGTGTGCATCGTCTATTAAGGTCGTAGATAGGTGGAAGCCCGTTGCCGGAATCTTGTGCTTTCCTCGCCATTGCCGATTCAACGACGCGGCCCATGGCCCATGCGTTGAGCAGCGATGGTCGGCGTAGACTCGCCATATCTCCGTTGCGACGCTCGCTACTGGTCCGGTGATACGGACATGGCAATAGAGTCGAAATGGTCGGCCATGGCGGCTGCTGCTTGTACAGGGTCTCCAGCGAGAATCGCTTCGACCAATCGCGCGTGAAGATCCTGCACGTGTGCTATCTGCTCCGGCGTCAGTCGACGACGTCTGCCCTCACGGCTTACCACCTGTATGGTATCTCGAATTGATCCAAGAAGCTTGGCGAGCATACCGTTTTGTGTGGCCTCGGCAATGGCGAGATGGAAATCCGCATCGACGTAACTAAATCCATCAACGTCGTATAGCCTATTACTCATCTGCGTGAAAAGGCCTCTTATTCGGTCGGCGTCGGCTTGGCTATGCCGTTCAGCCGCTATCCCCGCCCCGTGCACTTCGAGTGCGCGTCGAATCTCCATGAACTCAGACACCGTCGAGGTGTCAACCCGAACGATATGAGCAAAGATCTCCGCGAGGGATTCCAGCGAAACATCTCGCAAAGTCGGTCGTTTGCCGTTGGTAAGCTCGATAATGGATCGAGCCTCGAGAGATTTGAGCGATTCGCGCACCACGCTTCGGCTCACGCCGAATAGGTCCGCCAAAGTCGCCGTCGACGGTAGCGTATCGCCCGGCCGTAAATTGCGGGTTCGGATGAGCTCCATCGTCGCATCGGTCACCTGTTGCACGAGAGTGATCGGCTTTACTTTTTCCATCATGAGCACCTGAGCAGCGTTAGTTAGGTTTCCAGCTATACACTACCGACCGCCTCAGCTGTTGACTCGTTTTAGAAGACCGCCCAAGTAAGGTCACAAGCTACGCCATGTCGCACGTATACCCATCAGTGGGACCTTCTGTTCACGCGTTCGCTCGTCTTCCCATTCACATCTGGTTTCGTCAATGCACCAAGACACCGAAAAAAACATGCAGATTATCTTGACGGAGGATTCAACCTATACTACTATCCTATAGGTTAATCAGAGACCGAGTCAATAGGGAAACTTCTGTGCAACCGAAGAAAAGCGAACTTACTGTTCTTCTAATCCTCCCTTTCTCGTTGTTCGTTTTAACGTTTACTGTACCTTTGCTCTATGGGTTGTATCTCTCGCTGTTCGGACGTCGTGACGATTTCGTCGGATTAGCGAACTATGCCAGGGCACTAACCGATTCGCGTTTCTGGGGTTCGATGGGCTTCACAATCTCTTACGCGATCGTCACCACTGCGTTAATGCTCGTTTTCGGGTTAATTCTGGCCGTTTCAATCAACCGGCTAGCGCGCGGTCAGGGGTTTCTGAAAGCGGCGATCTTGATTCCCTGGTCGATTTCGCTGACCGCATGGGGGCTACTCGCGTCAGTCGTCCTGAGTAAGAATTTCGGTATTGCCAACGACCTCCTTCTCCGGCTCGGACTTATCGAGAGCCGTGTTGCCTGGCTCAGCAGCGTCTGGCCCGCTAGATTTTCAGTCGTCATGTCGCGATTCTATAAAGACGTTTGGTTTGCAACTCTGCTTTTCCTCGTAGCACGACAGACTGTATCCAAGGAGCTCTACGAACAGGCCTCGGTCAGCGGAGCAACAACAATGCAGTGTTTCTTTTACATCACCATTCCTCTTCTGCGTCGAAACATGCTGTACATTGGAACCATCATTTCCATTTTCGCCCTGCAAGACTTTGACATGGTGTATGCGCTCACGGCTGGGGGGCCAGATCACGCCACAGAAACCGTTGCGGTAGGTATCTATCGACACGGAATGCTATTCGGTAATTATAGATACGGCACAGCATTAGCTACTACGTGGAGCCTTTTCATTTCCGGCTTGGTAGTTGCGGTCTTCGCTCCCATACAGCTTCGTATGATACGGAGGGAGCGATAGTGGAAACACCTTTTCACACTAAAGTCTTTTTGGTTTTCTTGTTCGTTTTCCTCGCGTCGCTTACGCTTCTGCCTATCTACTGGATGGTAAACGTGTCGGTATTGCCAGAGGCCGCAATCCTTGGCTCGCGACCCGTTTATGCGCCTCGAGCAGACCTCTTCACTCTCGACGCCTACATCGAGATCTTTCGGGACTATCGAATTGGTCGCTATCTTTTTAATTCTATTTTTGTGAGCACCTTGGCGACGTCGATTTCAATGATGCTGAGCCTTTCCGTCGCTTACTCGCTGGCAAAGTTCGACTTTCCGGGAAAAAAATTCCTTTTCTACTTTATTATCTGGACACTGACGCTGCCTTGGGTCATTTACGTTCTCCCCATCTTTCGTATCGTTAGTCCAATCGGCCTACTGGATACCCGCGGTCTTCTTATACTGCTATACGGCTTCAGCGGTGTCCCGATGTTCTCCTGGTTCGCGCTCCCCTATATGTTGGAGTTCCCGCGGGAAATGCTCGATGCAGCTCGAATCGATGGGGCGGGCGAAGTGCGGATAGTCTGGCAAATAGTCGTACCACCGATTCGAAATGTTCTCGTCTCGTTGTTTTTGTTGAGATTCATATTTTCCTACAACGACTTGTTGTTTTCCCTGTCCTTTACGTTCGATCGGGCTAAAATGATCATGCCTGCTCTTCTGGAGCTACCGGGACTGTACGAAACTCCCTTCGCGAAAATGACCGCAGGAGGGATCGTCTCGATGGTGCCGATAGTGATACTCGTTATCGTCTTTCAACGGTATATCTTAAGCGGCTTAACCGGTAGAAGTCTAAAATGAACTCGTCGGTAAATAGCGAAATGGGAAAAGTGAAACCCTAACAAAGCACCCTAAGGAAAAGGAGAGAACGATGATGAGAAGTTTTGTATTCGCACTGGTCGCGATACTGGTGTCAGTTTCTGTCGTCTTCGCCGGTGGCGCGGACGAGCAGACGGTCGAAGAAGGGGGGACCATCAACGTCTACGTTGGTCTCGGCGGTATCGATACCGCCGAGGAGGTCATCGCTATTTACGAAGAGCGAAATCCGAATGTAGACGTTAATCTTATCCGGGGACCCTCGACGTGGGCGGACCACGTTGCGCGCACAACCTTGTGGATGCGTAACAGGTTTTCAGGTGTCGATGTGCTGTATCACGACGACTCCATTACGATGGACGGAGTTGACGCCGGCGCGTGGGTAGATCTATCGGACCACTTGGATCAGGCCGTTGTCGACGATCTTGTCGGCTTGCAAAGAGAGTTCCTCGAATTGCACGGCGGCATGTATCGAATGCCCTGGTGGAATGGAATCAGCTACCTCTACTACCGCACGGACCTCTTTGAGGCAAGCGGCGTAGAGGTGCCTGAAACCTGGGATGAGCTCGTCGTGGCCGCCGAGCAGCTTACTCTGGATACAGATGGCGATGGCCAGTTGGACCAGTGGGGCTACCTAACTCAAGGCGGCGCCGGCGAAATGTATAATAATTTTATAGAGTTCCTTGTGCAGGCTGGCGGCGATCAGCTTCAAGTAGCGGTTGACGGCGAGCCCACGGAAGAAGCCGTCGCCGCACTGACGATGATGCGCGACCTGCTACGTGCCTCTGCACCCGAAGATCTTTCTGAGATTGACTATAATCAAAGTCGTGCACTCTTTCGTGAGGGGCGTGTTGGTATGCTCCGGGACTGGGGGCAAATGGGAGCCTTTGCGGTAGAAGAAGGACTTGACGACGACATCGCAGTTATGCCTTTTCCAGCCGGACCTGCTGGGCCATACGGAATCGGAGATAGCTGGGGATTGGTTGTGAACCGCTACGGCGAGAACTTCGAGCGGACTCCGGAAGTCGTACTGGATTTCATTCGGTTTTTCGCCGACCCGGAGGTCCACAAGGTAACCGCATCGCTCCAGGCGCCGGCCTTCCGCACGGTTCTCAACGACGAGCAATACATGGAGGACCTCGGCGAAGAGAATCTTGCGGTTCGAAGTTTCGATGAGTTTGTCGACGACAGGGTGCCCCGCGATTTTCCTCCGGGAACTGCGGTCGAATATCTCACTGGTGTAGGAGAGATCGTGAACAGTTACCTTCTTGGAACGCAGAGCCCGGAGGACGCGGTGCTTGAGCTGCAGGCCCATATAGACGACATGTTGGGCCAGTAGATCATTTGATCATTCAGATGCGAGGGTTTGACACTGCCGCAGCCTATATGGGCTGCGGCTTATTTATGGGTTCGCTGAAAATGAGATAGGAAAGGGACAATTTATGAAGACATGGGGACAGACTGGTTTCCGGCCGAGTGTGACATGTTCGGACGGAAGAAAAAGTGTTGAAATCGAACGCAGCGAGACGAAAGACGGGATCGAGTTCCGCGTCCACGCATCCGGGCCTGGAGCCATTCGCGACATTTGTCTCAGGTCAGAGGATAGTCCGGGCTTTTCCGATGTCTTTGTGACCGGACCAAACATTGGGGGTGTTGAGTTCGCACATCCCCTACAGACCGTCTATCTCGGCATGGGTGGCGAGCATCGAGATACAATCTTTGGCCGTCAGTGGATGTACACACCGCCACCTCTGGTGTTCCCGTTTCGTAGTGGTAACGAGTGGTTCGGGGTCGCCCTGTCTGCGCCGAGGGGTAAAAACCTCTTTTCCGGGTGGACGTATCGACCGAGCGCGTCCGATCGAACAGATATGCTACTCGGCCCCGGTGGCGCCAGAACACCCTCTGCTTTCGATCTTGAGGTACATTTTGACGGATACTGTCGTGACGAAGGGCACGTAGTGAGTATTCACGTTCTGGCGGAGGGGAAGAAAACTCCCTTAGAGGTTGTTAAGTGGTATTCGCAGACCCTTCGAGATATGGACCGAGCCCCGAGTCCGGCGCGCGATAACGTCACATGGTGGAAGGAGCCCATGCTCTGTGCCTGGGGCGAACAATGTAATCAGGCCCACGCCAAGGACCCCCTGCACTGGATGGGTGATCCCGTCACAATGTATGAGACCCAAAATAATCAAACGGTTTGGCTTGAAACCCTCGAGAGTCACGGAGTGCCTGTGGGTCTTGTAAGTATGTCCGACAAGTGGCAACTGCATCGAGAGCGACTCATCCCGGATGTACTCAAGTACCCGAATCTCCGCGGCTTTGTCGACGAGCAGCACGCGAAAGGTCGGAAAGTGATCGCCTGGTTCGGCCTTTGGCGCGTCGATGATCCGCCGCCGTCGTGGTGCATCAGAGCGGACAATGGAGAAAAGCTAACTGCGGATCCCGAAAGTCCCGGGTACTCAGCGCAACTGACCGACGGCGTGCGAGAGCTGATCTCGTCAAATGGCTACGACATCGATGGTTTTTTTATCGATTTCACAAGCGACTTGCCGGTCCGAGAGAATCTGGTCCGGTCCGGTAGCCTATGGGGCGTAGAGCTTCTTCATCACTACGTAAAACTAATCCACGACGCGGCCAAAGCTGTGAAACCGGACGCAATGCTTATGACTCATTGCTGCAACCCTTACTTTGCCGACGTCACCGATGTGCTTCGACTGAACGATTGGGCGTACAAACGTTCCGATGTCGTGGAGCAGGCGCGCTACAGACAGGGCATAGCAAGCGCCGTGTCCGACTGGCTCATTAACACCGATAACTGGTTTATGTACGACGTAAATGAGTGGCGACGCTATCTGGAGGTTCAGCCAGAGCTTGGCATTCCCGCGAGCTGGTTCGTAAATGGCGTCTGGGGCGACGGCTCGCGTTCCTACGAGCCCTTTACGCAGGATGACTACCGCAAATGGGCGTCCCTATGGACCGAATATCGAGAAAAGCAGGGACTCGCTTAAAAACGCACCTAACCGCGATCGCGCTGTGCCAAAATAGTTGTCACCTAATCTGAATCAGGTAGGAGGCAATTATGGCACGGTATAGCGCTCAGTTTCGGAGCAACGTTCTGCGCGAGCTACTTCTGCCACTGAGCATGATGAGCCCTCGGAATCGGACAGTCTGACGGGGGCCGGTTGATCGAATATCCTTACCTCCGAAAGACGAAGGCGGTAGGACACAGATATGCGCAAAAGTTACGAGACAGCATTCAAAGTGAAGGTAGCCATCGAGGCAGCGAAGGAGCAGGAGACGCTCCAAGAGCTGTCTGCCCGATTTCAGGTCAGACCCGGACAGATCTCACAGTGGAGAGCGAGATCCTAAAAGAAAAGTACAAGGAACTATACGGGAGCGGAACAATACCGCGTGCTGAAGCTTAGCCGCTCAGCGTATTACTACGAGTGCTCGGACCCGGCGCACTGACGCCGATCTGGAGGATCTGAGGCTGATTCTGACGGTGCTTTGCAGCAGAGCATTCTATGGTTACCGCAAGATCGCGCGGGAGTTGGACACGGTAAACTAAGGTAGTCCGAGTTTGCGTACGTACCCCCGGTCTTGGTCCGCGCGCCCAAGCTGGTCAAAAGGGGGCGCCATTTCAACTCGCCGCCGAACCAGTTTTTGCCGATCGCCGACAGCACATTGCCGTTGGTCATCGCCTTGGTGTCGAGCTCTCCGGACGTCGACTGCATCGCGCCGCCTTCGGCTGCCTCCTTAATTGCCGGCTCACTAATAAAGCGCAACGGGGGAACTTTCAATACGTAATCGTGGACTCACGAAGTGTTAACGGGCGGGGCAGTATGATGTCGCGCCAAGTGATTCAAACACCCCGCTCACCCGGAATCGGTGCCGGACGGTGGGGACTCTCGAGGATATCGCTACCCCCTCCCGTTGAGGCCTCGAAGCAGGTACGCTTTGCCCTCTACTGCGATAACGCTTCCCTCGTGCAGCTCAATCTTCCCCCCGCTGCCCGGAAGGTCCACGGCGTAGGTTGGAAGGGCTATCCCGCTCAGGCGGCGGCGGAGCTCGTTCATGATCGCAAGCACCGCGGCGAGCCGCTCAGTCACCCGCAGCGGTTGGACAACCGGGATGCGAGCGACGAATCAAGCTCTACTCCACGCCTAATAATAGACTTCACTGCGAACCCTCTCAGCATCTATGCCGAGCTCTACGAGGATCTCATAGGCCTCATAGATCATGGCCGAGTTTCCACAAAGGTAACACGTCGTCCGCGGATCTATAGAGACCTTCCGTAGATAGTCCGTGACCCGTCCCTCAAAATCTCCGCCGCTTTCGCGGGATAGGCAGGCCGCCCGGCGTCGAGGTTCGAAATCGTGCCAGTTGTATAACTCCGCGCGCTCTCGGACCCCGAGCAGAACATGATAGTCGAGCTCCGAATATCCGCGCACGAACGAGCGAAACGGGGAAACTCCGGTGCCGGTGGCGATCCACAAGAGCGGACCGCGTTGCGCCTGTTCATCGAGGGTGAAGTACCCGAACGGTCCTTCCACACGAAGACTGTTTCCGGGACGCAGCGTCGCGAGCTGCGGGGATACCATCCCGCCGTCAACTCTGCGGACCAAGATTTCCAAACGGTCGTCACGGGGTCCGGAGTAGATGGAGTACTCGCGCATCTCAATGCTGTCGGGCTTTCCGACGTTCACAAACTGTCCGGGCTCGAAATCCAATCCACCACGGTCGAGCTTAAGGACAAACGTTGCCTCCGAAAGCCATTCTACTTCATCAACCGGCAAAATGAGATGTTCCGAGGTGGAGTGCGTAACCGTCGCCACGCTCGGCAGGCTATACTTTCCTTATAGAAACAGTCAACAACTGCGGCGCTACTGTTCCCCCTCAGCAACGAGAAGGAATGTCGCAGAGCTTTTAAACCCCTGATGTCGACAGTCGGTTATATGGTGTGGTTCCTGTAGGCCCCGAGACAACACATCTGCACGCCCTGTATTCGTGTTTACTTCGACAGCTCGCGCCACGGTTTACGCCGACGCAAGCGGTACATCGTTGCCATCAGATAGATGATATACACGCCGAGTGCCACCCATGCCCATCGCCCCAGCATCCACCAGTCGGCATTCGGGTGAAAGAGGGAGGCATACGCTTGGGGTGGACCGTACCATGCCTGACACGATGCGGCGACATCTCCGCTAAGAGCGCACGACAATAGAGGGAGCATCGACAGCAGTCCAACGACCGAGTACACCACAACAAAGTACCACCACAGGCGATACACACGGGCCTGCCATGAGTCGGGCGCAGGCAGCGCGGTTTTCCAGGTCGCGCCTACGTCGCCGTGCCACAGCACCAGCGGAATGATCGCCCTGGCAGCCACGCTGGTAATGAAGCCCATGGTCATCTCTGCAATCCACAGGTACACGGTGATGCCCAGCAGCGCGGCCGCCCGCCAGTAGGCCAGCATACGCATGCGTACCTCGGGCACGCGTATCGAGGCCAGCAGCAACAGCAGCGGCATAATGATCAGTGTGGCCGTGGCAAATGCAAACTCGCCGTACGCCACGCGATGCCACTCGGATATAATTCCCACATTTCGCAGTCTCGGTTCAGCCGCCTACTAAACTAAAGGAAAAGTTATCGCCGAGCTGACGAATGCGGTGGCTGCGCGGCGCGAGCACGCGTTTCATGTGGCATTCGTTCAACCTGATCAATCGGTCGCAGCCCTAACGATGTCGGATGTGGTGTGTTTCTCCTGATTGGAGCGCCGGATGCGCTGAGAGGAGCACGTCATCTACCTTAACCTGAGTGTGGAAACGCGCCAGTTCGTTATCAACAAGGCAGCCTAATAAGTAATGGGACAACTCGCTTGAGATTAAGCGTGACGCCGTGATATAATTATACGACTGTGGTCATAAAACGCGGCTATTTTGCAAGCCCCGGACGCCGCATCCTGCTTCTTTTTATCCTCCTCCTACTCACCGCCCTCGCCGGGTGCCGGATGCCGCTTTTCGACCCCGACGCGTCGTTGAGCGCCATCCAAGAGGACTCACCCTCGGATCTCTTCCTTCTCACCTTTGACGGAAACGGCGACGACGGCGGCACTCCGCCGCCGGCCAACGACTATCCGGAAGGGCACTCGGTGACTCTTCCGGGAAATATTGGGTCTCTTACGAAGTCTTCGGAGACCTTTATCGGCTGGAATACGCAAGCCGACGGGCTCGGGACAAGCTATGCTGTTGGGAGCGTCTTTGTCATGCCCCCGGCGCCTGTAACGCTCTACGCCCACTGGACCAGCCTGCCGACCTATACGGTCACCTATGACGCGAACGGTCCCGACAGCGGCACCGCGCCTGCGAACCAGACCAAGGTACAAGGAAGTGACCTGACTCTCGCGAGCAACACCGGCGGGTTGGCACGAACAGGATTCACTTTTACCGGATGGAATACGGCAACGGACGGAAGCGGAACATCCTACGCGGAAGGGGCAACCTACACAGCCGATGCTGATGAGACGCTCTACGCGGAGTGGACAGCGCTTCCCACTTACACGGTCTCCTATGACGCGAACGCCGCCGACAGCGGCACTGT